>JAJQAK010000158.1:16734-24138 GCA_021203845.1 Clostridia bacterium
TTTTCCGCGGCGGCCCTATCTGCCTCCTGCCGGCTGACGCTCACAACCTTGAACTTCAAAAGTCTTTGGATGGTGGAGATCTGTATCCTCTCTATCATGTCGGAGAACATCTCGTAGCCCTCTTCCTTGTATGCGAGGACCGGGTCCTGCTGCGCGTATCCGCGAAGGCCAATGCCCTTACGGAGCTGGTCCATGGCGTCTATGTGGTCTATCCAGTTCCTGTCGACGGTCCCCAAAAGGATCTCGCGCTCTATCTGGCTGAACTGCACGGGCACGTCGCTCCCCCTCCTGTACATGCCGGCGGCGTTGAGGGTCTCTATCATGCTCTCGTACGACTTCGTCACAGCTTTGGATATCTTCTCTATCGCGGTCTCGTAGTCCCAGCTTTCCAGTCTCTTCCTGGTTATCTCATAGTCGCACCCCTCGGGATAGACTCTCTCCCTCAGAGCTTTGCCCAGTTCCTCTTCGTCCCATTTTTCCGGCATCTCGCTCGTGTTCACGGTCTCGTTCACGACCTCGGTGACGAGGTCCGGGATGTATTTTATGACCTCCTCATGCACGTCGGCGCCGCGGAGCACGTTCATACGCTCGCCGTATATGGTCTTTCTCTGCTCGTTCATGACCTCGTCGTACTCGAGCGTTCTCTTTCTTATACCGAAGTTCCTGCCCTCTATCTGCTTCTGGGCGTTCTCGATGTTTCTCGAAAGCATCTTGGACTGGAGCGACTGGTCCTCGTCGAGGAGCGTGTCGTAAATGTTTTTGAGCCTTTCCCCGCCGAATCTCTTCGCAAGGTCGTCTTCCAAAGATATGTAGAACACGGAGTCGCCGGGGTCGCCCTGCCTTCCGGAACGGCCTCGGAGCTGGTTGTCTATTCGCCTCGACTCGTGCCTTTCGGTGCCGAGAATGAGAAGGCCTCCGACCTCTATGACCTTTTTCTTCTCCTCGTCCGTCACCTTCTTGCTCTCCTCGTAGAGCTCGGCGTAGCGGTTCCTGGCCTTCATCTCGTCTTCCGTGAAGTCCCTGTCCGCATAAGAGCGCGCGACGTCTATGTCCTCCTCGGTGAAGCCTTCCTCCCTCATGCGGCGTATCGCTAGGTACTCGGGGTTGCCCCCGAGAAGGATGTCGGTGCCACGGCCCGCCATGTTGGTGGCTATAGTCACGGCGCCGTATCTTCCGGCCTGCGCGACTATGCCCGCCTCGCGCTCGTGGTTTTTGGCGTTGAGGATGTTGTATTTGATTCCCTGCTTTACGAGAAGCTTCGCTATCTCCTCGGAGCGGTCGACCGTTACCGTGCCGACGAGCACGGGCTGTCCCTTGTCGTGACGCTTGACTATCTCGTCGACTATTGCCTTCTTCTTGCTCTCGACCGTGGAGAATATGACGTCCGGCGCGTCCTTCCTTATGACCGGCATGTTCGTGGGGATTTCCACGACGTCGAGCGAGTAAATCGTCCTGAACTCGGCCTCCTCGGTCTTGGCGGTACCGGTCATCCCGGAGAGCTTTTTGTAGAGCCTGAAGTAGTTCTGGAACGTGACGGTGGCGACCGTCCTGTTCTCCTCCTTGATTTTGACGCCTTCCTTGGCCTCTATCGCCTGGTGGAGTCCGTCCGAATAGCGCCTGCCGACCATGAGACGGCCCGTGAACTCGTCCACTATGAGGATCTCCCCTTCCTGAACGATGTACTGGTCGTCGCGTTTGAAAAGCGTGTGGGCCTTGAGGGCCTGCTGTATGTGATGGTTGAGGTCGGCGTTCTCTATGTCGCCGAGGTTCTGTATCCCGAAGAACTTCTCGGCCTTTTTGGCCCCGGTCTCTGTGATGGTTACGGATTTGTCCT
The DNA here is from genome assembly GCA_021203845.1 of Clostridia bacterium. Lineage (GTDB taxonomy): Bacteria > Bacillota > Clostridia > Christensenellales > Borkfalkiaceae > Coproplasma. Next base: position 18,569 of record JAJQAK010000158.1, read on the forward strand.
TGCGGTTTACGATGTAGTCCCAGCCCTTCATCTCGTTCCAGAGGGCGTTGAGCTTCTCGTCTGTCTGTATCTGCTCCTCCGTCATGGTCTCGTGACGTTTCGCTTCCTTTTCCTCGAACTTCTTCCTCTTTTCCTTCTCTTTTTCGATTTTCTTGAGCGCCTTGGCGTCTATCTCGTCTTCCTCGTCGCTCTCCGCGCCTTCCTCGCCTTCCGCCCTGTTTTCGTCTTCTTCTGCCTGCGACTTTTTCTTGTCGCCCTCCATTATCGCGAGGGGAGACTTTTTCTTGACGTCCTCGTAGTCCTCCTCGAAGCCGCCCTTCATGGTGAGGACCAGCCTGTTCACCTGCGTGTAGAGCTCGCTGCTCTCCTCGCCTTTTCCGGAAATTATGAGGGGAGTTCTCGCCTCGTCTATGAGAATGGAGTCCACCTCGTCGATTATGCAGAAGTTGAGATCCCTTTGTACCATGGCGGCGGTCGACGTCTTGAGGTTGTCACGAAGATAGTCGAATCCGAACTCGTTGTTGGTCCCATACGTTATGTCGGAGTTGTACGCGTCTCTTTTCTGTTCGTCGTCCATTCCGGCGACGATGACGCCCACGCTCACGCCGAGGAACTTGTGAACCTTGCCCATCCACTCGGCGTCACGTCTCGCGAGGTAGTCGTTGACCGTGACGATGTGCACGCCCTTTCCGGCGAGCGCGTTGAGGTACGAGGGAAGGGTCGCGACGAGCGTCTTGCCTTCGCCCGTCTTCATCTCGGCGATTCGTCCCTGATGAAGGCATATGCCGCCCACCACCTGCACGTGGAACGGCTTCATCCGGAGTACGCGCCAGCATGCCTCGCGGCACACCGCGAACGCGTCGTAAAGTATGTCGTCCAGCGTCTCGCCGTTCGCGAGACGCTCCTTGAGAATCGGCGTCTGTGCCTTGAGTTCCTTGTCGGTCATGGCCTGGTACTTTGGCTCCAGATCCTCAACCCTCTTGGCGAGTTTTTCCAGTTTCTTGACCGACGAGCGGCTGTCGGAACTGGACATGTAATTCAAAAGTCCCATATCTCTCCAAAATTTGTTTTCGTTACACGCGCTTTGCGCTACTTTATGCGTATACGAGGTATTCTACAACTTTTTGCGCGCGATGTAAAATTATAATTCTTTGTTTGCGAAATACGCAGTTTGCGAAATACGCATCGGTACCCGTTATTTTGCTTAAACTATCTCCTTGCCGTCGATAAACTCACGAATCTCTTCCGGGGAAGCGACGGAGCTCTCGTTTGTCATTTCGCGGGGTCCGCTTTTTTCCGCTTCGTCCAGTGCCTCGGCGATTATCCTCACGGACTCGGGACTTTCGATTATCACATTTGCAAAAATACTCGATGTGGGCATTGTGTAACCTCTTTCGTGTTTTTTTTTCTGTTTCGTCTACACATTATACAGAAACATAACGTAAAAAGCAATAGAAAAGGGCTTTTAGAGACATATACAGCCGAGATTACAGCCGACAAATTTTTCCCGGCGAATAAGAAAAAAGGGGCGCCCGGCCCCTCTGATTGTCCTGACCCGTGTCAGGTTTTCTCCTTTTTGTCTTTGAACGATATCTTTATCCTCAGCGAGTTTAAAATCGCGAGAATGAGCACGCCGACGTCCCCCACGATTCCTATGACGAGGGGCAGCGAGGATGCCGTGGCCGCCGTGAGAACCACCGCGAGTATCATGATCGCCACTTTGACGGCGAGAGAACCTATGATGTTCTCAAAAACTATTTTCCTCGTGCCGACGGCAATCTGTTTAGCCTTGGGAAGAAGCCTTATGTTGTCAGTAAGAAGCACTATGTCGCTCGCCTCTATGGCGGCGTCGCTCCCGATTTTACCCATGGACACGGCGCAGTCGGACGTCACCATGACGGGCGCGTCGTTTATTCCGTCGCCGACGTATAGAAGCTTCCCCTCCTTTTTGAGCTCCTCGGCCGCGGCAAGCTTGTCGCCAGGCAGAAGCCCCGCCATGCAACCGTCGAGCCCGATGGCGTCCGCTATGCTTTCCGCACGCTGCGAGCTGTCGCCCGTGAGCATGACGCACCTGTCGAAGCCCCGTTCTTTGAGCTCCGCTATCGCCTCCCTCGCGCCGTCCTTTAAGCTGTCGTCGATGTACACGACGCCGACATATTCGCCGTCCAACGCGACATACACGAGCGTCGATACGCTGGAAACCTCCTCGACTTCCACGCCGTTTTCGCGAAGAAGCTTGACGTTTCCGCAAAGAAGCGTCTTCCCCTCCGCCGTGCACTTCACGCCCCTTCCTGCGACTTCCTCGGCGTCACACGCGGCGACGTCGGTGGCTATGCCGTCAAAGGCCACGGCTATGGGGTGCGACGAGAGCTTTTCCGCCGCGCACGCAAGCGCGAGCGCTCTGTCCGACGACGAGTCCGTCACGGCGAACGTGCCCTTCGTGAGCGTCCCCGTCTTGTCGAAGGCCGCCACGGTCGATTTCGCGAGCTCGTCTATGTTGACGCTCCCCTTGACGAGTATGCCGAAGTCCGCGCATCTTCCTATCCCCCCGAAGTACGAAAGTGGCACGGATATGACGAGCGCGCAGGGACAGGATATGAGAAGGAAGTTGAGAGCCGTATATATCCAGGTCTCGTACGTGCCCCATATGAAGGCACTTCCGACCGTGCACACAATCGTGGGCACCAGGGCGGCGACTATCACCGCGAGACCACAGACGATCGGCGTATATATGCGCGCGAATTTGGTTATGAACTTTTCCGGGTTCGCTTTCGCGGCCGTGGCGTTCTCCACGAGGTCCAAAATTTTTGCGACCGCGCAGTTTTTGTACTCCCTCGCGACCCTTATCTCAAGGACTCCCGATACGTTCACGCCGCCCGAGAGGACCTCGTCGCCGGGATTTACCTCCCTCGGCACGGGCTCGCCGTTGATGGACTTCATGTCTATCGCGGAGGACCCCGTCACTATGACGCCGTCCGTGGGAATTTTCTCGCCGGCCTTCACGAGTATCATGTCGCCGACCCTGAGGTCTTCCGGCGCGACGGACACGTATCCGCCGTCCGGGGAGATTATCGTCGCCTCCTCGCTCTTGAGGTCCATGAGCGAGGTTATGGACCTTCTCGACGCCCCGACCGCCATGTTCTGAAAAAGCTCCCCTATCTGGTACAGGAGCATGACGGCGACGCCTTCGTAAAACCCCTCCCCGGTTATGAATCCGAGCACCAGCGCGCCTATAGAGGCCACGGTCATGAGGAAGTTCTCGTCGAAAACCCTCCCGTGCGATATGTTCTTGACGCATTCCCAAAGGACTTCGTAAGCGACGATGAGATACGATACGAGATATATCCCTATCGTCACCCAATAAAGGGCGTTCTTGTCGCCCCCGGGGTTCACGGCGTAGTCGAGAACGAGCGCGACCGCCAAAAGGACGAGCGATATCCCTATGCGGCAAAGGTCCGCCATATGTTCCTTCCACATGTTCTTCGCCCTGTCGAGGCTGTCCACAATCTTGACTTCCTCGAAGCCCGTTATCGTGTCCACGGCCTTGTTGTACGCCGTGCGGTTGTCCGCGCTCAGGATTATCCTCATGTTCATGAAGTCCACGTTGGCGCTGACGCCGTCGATTTTGTTGAGCATGTCCTCGAGCCTTCTCCCGCAGTTCGCGCAGCAGAGATTTTTTATCTTGATCTTTCTGTCGTAGAGCCCCTTTCTGTTATCGCCCACGACTTTGACGTCTTCGAAGTTGTTGCACCTTCCCACGGCCCTTTCCAGCCCGCCTTCGTCCGCCACGATGGTCATTTTCTGCGTCATGAAGTCTATCGACGCGGTCTCCACTCCCGGCAAGCCTCTGACTATCCCCTCGAGCTCCGCCGCGCACGTCGGACAGTCAAGCCCTTTGAGCTGCAGGACGTGCTCCGTCATCTCCGATTCCTCTGACACGACGCGAAGGTCGGAAAACGATGAGAATACCGCCTCCACGCCCGGCATGGCGGAAGGAAGGCACGTGACGTATATCCTGTCAAGCTCCGCCGAAACCTCCGCGGCGTCCACGTCGGAGACCTTCAAAACGCTCTTTCTCACAGTCTCGGCCTCTTTCCCGTCACGCACGCCTTCCACCGAGATGACGTATCGTCTGTACTCGTCCTTTTGCGAGACTATTTTCACGTCCTCGAAATGCGACAACGTGTACCTCACTTTCTCTATCGCCCCGGCCTCGCAGAAAATCTGCGCCCTCTGCGTCATGAAGTCTATTGACGCCGCGCTGACCCCGGGAAGCTTTCTTACCATCTCCTCGAGCTCCGCCGTGCAGTTCGCGCAGTCCAGACCTTTGAGCTGCAAAGTGTACTTTCTGGGCGCCGCGTTTACCGCGGCCTCGTCCGTCACACTCATTTTTTTGCCTCCTTTATTCCGCGCACCCGAGATGTTCGAGCGCGAGGTCTATCATCTTCACCACGTGCTCGTCCGAGACGGAATAATACACGTTCTTCCCGTCGCGCCTCGACTTTATTATCCTGCCATCCTTAAGCGTCTTGAGCTGGTGCGACACGGCGCTCTGGTTTCCGCCGACCGCCTCGGTGATGTGTTCCACGCAAAGCTCCCCGTATCTCAGCGCGAGGAGAATCGCGAGCCTCGAAGGCTCCGATATCGCCTTGAACCTCGCCGCAAGCGTCTCCACGTCGCCCTCCGGCAGCATGTTCTCCTTCGCTTTTCTCACCCTCTCCTCGTGAAGTTCGATTACCTCTTTCGTCTCTTTCACGGCACGCCTCCGATATATGAATATACGTTCATATGTTTATTTGTTCATATAATACTCCGAGCGGTGCCCCTTGTCAAGGCCAATCCGCGTGAAAGTCTGTAAAATTTTCGCAGCGTGAAAAAGGGCACCGCTCGAAGCAGCACCCCTTTTTGTCAAAAACGGTAAAAGTGTCATTTCATCGTTTTGTAGAGGTCGACGAGGATGTCGACGCATTTCTCAATCCCGAGGGACGCGGAGTCGAGGCATATGTCGTAGTTCTTGACGTCGCCCCATTCGATGTCGGTGTAGTACTTGTAGTACGCCGCCCTCCTCTTGTCCTGGGCCTTGAGCCTTTTTTCCGGGAGCTCCTGCGTGGCGCCGTAGACTTCGACGATCCTGTTCGCGCGAAAAGCTTTGGGAGCATGAATGAATACCTTTATGACGTCGTCCCTGTCCCTGAGGACGTAGTCCGCGCAGCGTCCTATGAACACACAGGGACCCGCGTCCGCGAACTGCTCTATGATTTTCTTCTGCGTGGTCCACACAAGGTCGGCCGGGGCTATGGTGCCAACGGCACCCGTCGCGGCGACTAAGTTACCGAACCAGTTGGAGGACGGTTTGTCCTCGCCGTGCGCTCTCACATAGTCGGAGGACATCCCGCTCTTTTCGGCCGTCTTGTTTATGATGTCCTGGTTGTAATAGGGAATGCCGAGTTTTTCGGCGACCTCCCTGCCTATGGTTCTTCCGCCGCTGCCGAACTGCCTGCTTATGGTTATTATGCGTTTCATAGAGATGCCCTCCTTTGCGAGCTCTTTTTTAAAATTATACCGCCTAA
>JAJQAK010000175.1 GCA_021203845.1 Clostridia bacterium
AATCCCCTCATCGCGATCGTTGGAAGACCGAACGTAGGAAAGAGCACGTTTTTCAACAAGGTCGTGGGAAGAAAAATATCCATAACGGAAGACAGGCCCGGCGTCACCCGGGACAGGCTCTACGCGGACTCCGTGTGGAACGGCAGGGCGTTCACACTCTGTGACACGGGCGGACTGGAGCTTCGCTCGGACGACATAATGTGGAAGGAGATACGCGGGCAGGCGGAGACCGCCATTGTCACCGCGGACGTCATACTCTTTTTCGTGGACGGCAAGGAAGGGCTTACGACCTCCGATTACGACGTCGCGGACATGCTCCGCAGAAGCAAGAAGGAAGTCATCCTCGTCGTGAACAAGATTGACAACTACTCCCCGGACGCGGTCTTCGAGTACTATTCTCTGGGGCTCGGCGAGCCTTATGCCGTATCTTCCGAGCACGGCACCGGGATTGCGGACGTTCTCGACGTCGCCGTGTCTCTTTTCCCGGACGGGACCGTAGAAGACGACGAAGGAATAAAAATCGCGGTCGTCGGAAAGCCCAACGCGGGAAAGAGCAGCATAGTGAACAAACTTCTCGGATTCGAGCGCACGATAGTCACGGACATCGCGGGCACCACAAGGGACGCCATAGACACAAAGTTCACCTATAAAGGCAAAAGCTATACGATAATAGACACCGCGGGGATAAGAAAGAAAGCGAGAATCGACGACGACGTGGAGCATTATTCGGTCCTCCGGGCCTTCGACGCAATCCGCCGCGCGGACGTCGTACTCATGATTGTGGATGCCACGGAAAGGATCACCGAGCAGGACACGAAGATTGTGGGGTATGTCCACGAGCAGGGCAAGGCCTCCGTCATAGTCGTGAACAAGTGGGACCTATTGGAAAAAGATTCTGACACTATGGTGAAATACGAGCGTGACATGGCGGAAGACCTCAAGTTCATGAGTTACTATAAGTCAGTGTATGTGTCCGCCAAGACGGGACAGAGGGTGGACAAGATTCTGCCCGTCGTGGACGAGGTGTACGAGCATACGCGCTACCGCATAACTACGGGACTTTTGAACGACGTAATATCTGACGCCGTGCACGCGTCGGAGCCGCCCTCGCACAACGGGAGAAGACTCAAACTTTACTACGCGTCACAGGTCTCCGTGGCTCCTCCCACGATTGTGCTTTTTGTCAACGACAAAGAGCTCATGCATTTTTCGTACGAAAGATATATCGAGAACGTCATACGAAGGAGTTTTGACTTTTCGGGGACACCCATCAAACTCATAGTGAGGGAAAGATCGGAAAGGGAGGAGACATGAAAGAGCTCGCGTTTTCAAATCTCTGGTACTGGCTCTTGCTTGGCGCGGTTGTGAGTTACTTCGTAGGCTGCTTCAACTTCGCCGTCATAATATCGAGGTTCAAAAAAAAGGATATCCGCGACCAGGGCTCCGGAAATCCCGGTTCTCTCAACATGGCGAGAACGTTTGGCCTGGGGATTGGTTTTTTAAACCTTTTTTGCGACTGCTTAAAGGGCGCGATACCGGTTCTATGCGGGTACCTTATATTTAAAAATTACCAGTTCGCGGGCACCGGCGTCGCCGTCTCGGATTTTACGAGGTATTTTTTCGGGGTGTTCGTGATTATTGGTCACATCTTCCCCGTCACCATGAAGTTCAAAGGCGGGAAGGGGATAGCCTCCACGGTGGGTATCTTCTGGTGCGGATTATCCTGCGAGTACTGGTGGTTCTGCTTCATAGGTTTGGGTGCTATCGCCCTCGCGTTCCTTTACATATACATATTCGAGTGGGGCTCGATGGGCTCGCTTCTCATAGTCTCGGGACTCACGATTGTCCAGGCGGTATTCTTCGTCACAAGGTATACGGGAGCGCTTTCCGGTGTCTGGGTCATAATGTCCCTCATGATGCTTCTCGCGCTCAACATCTTGACGTGGACGGCGCACAGAAAAAATCTCTATCTTCTCATGTGCGGTGAGGAGCATCACACGTCCCTCGGACGGCACAAACGACCCGTTTAGTGTATTATTTTTAACCGTTTAAACAGACAAGAAAAAGCACCCCGAAAGGTGCAGGATGTTTTGATTTAGGGGTTGTCAGGAATCGGATTTTTTTGTGGGACCTTCCTTGGACTCTATGACGTACTGGATGTTCCTGTTGGCGGCCATGACGGCGTTCACGAAGTCGTCGTGCCAGAAACTGTTCACCACGATTATCATGTAGGTGTCATTGTTGAACTGGACGCTCAGTCTGTCGGTGTTCCTGTCCACGCGAATCATGACGATGTCTGCTATCTTGAACTTGCTCTTTATGAACCCGAATTTCGTGATTATGTATTCCTTGTCCACGGTATAAGAGGAGCCAACGAGGAGCCATACGAGAAGGATTCCGAGGAATATCGTCACGAAGAACATTATTACCTGTCCGATTATTTCGTAGGTGGAGGGCACCGGCAAGCTTCCGTATATCGTGCGGAAGACCTGCACGAATACCAGCACGAATCCCGCGACGCAGAGAATTATGCCGATTATTATCAGCGCTTTTATGAGTTTGGAAAACTCGTACTTGAATGTTCTCATACATTAGATTATAAGCCATAGACCGAAAATTTGCAATTCTAAAACACGAAAATTCTTCAGAGGAGGAGCCGGATGATAAAACTTATAAAGGGCGGTGTTTACTACACCGAGGGAAAGATCTTAAAAGAAAAAGACGCGTTCATGGTCGAGGCCAAAAAGCAGAAGGCGATAAAGGGCACCATGGCCTATTCGATTCTTTCATCGCACAACAAGGGTGGCGAGGACGACCTAAAAATCAAGTTCGACGCGCTCGTGTCGCACGACATAACCTACGTCGGGATAATACAGACGGCGAAGGCTTCCGGGCTCAAAGAGTTTCCCGTGCCGTACACGCTCACAAACTGTCACAACTCGCTCTGCGCCGTGGGAGGCACGATAAACGAAGACGACCATCTTTTCGGTCTCACCGCCGCGAAGCACTACGGCGGCGACTACGTGCCCGCGCACCTCGCTGTCATACACCAGTACATGAGGGAGACGGGCGCGAAATGCGGTGCCATGATTCTGGGCTCCGACAGCCACACGAGATACGGCGCGCTCGGCACGATGGCGATGGGCGAAGGCGGGCCGGAGCTTGTAAAACAACTACTCTGTCAGACATACGATATAAAGAGACCACAGGTCATAGCGGTATATTTAAAGGGAAAACCCAAAAAGGGAGTCGGTCCGCACGACGTCGCGATAGAACTCGTGGGAGCGACGTTCAAAAAAGGGTTTGTCAAAAACAAGATTCTGGAGTTCGTTGGACCCGGGATTGCCAACCTTTCCATGGATTTCAGAAACGGCATTGACGTCATGACCACGGAGACCTCGTGTCTTTCCTCCGTATGGGAAACGGACGACAAGACGAAGGCGTATTTTGAGACGCACGGACGCCCTCAGGACTATAAGGAAATGCACCCGCAGGACCCCGCGTACTACGACGGGGCGGTGATAATAGACCTGTCGAGGGTTGAGCCGATGATCGCGCTTCCCTTCCATCCCTCGAACGCGTTCACCGTGCGAGAAGTCGTGGACAACGCGAAAGAGATCCTCGGCGAGGTCGAGGCGAGAGGAAACGAGCTTTTGGGTAAAGACACGTATCACCTTCTCGACAAAGTGGACGAGAGGGGAGTGTACGTCAGTCAGGGGATAATAGCGGGCTGCGCCGGCGGCACGTACGAAAACATCTGCGAGGCCGCGGACATTCTCAAAGGCAAAAGCTGTGGAAACGGCGAGTTCTCGCTTTCCGTATATCCACAGAGCCAGCCAGTGTACAAGGCTCTTGTTGACGGCGGGTTCGTCTCCGACCTCATGGCTGCGGGCGCCGTCATGAAAACAGCGTTTTGCGGACCGTGCTTCGGCGCGGGGGACACGCCTTCAAACAACGGTTTTTCCGTGCGCCACACGACGAGGAACTTCGAAAACAGAGAGGGAAGCAAACTCGGCGAGGGCCAGCTCGCGTCTGTGGCCCTCATGGACGCACGCTCAATCGCCGCTACGGCCGCGAACGGCGGATACCTCACGCCCGCGACGGAAGCTGAATATAAAAAGAGCAACAAGAAGTATTACTTCGATTCTTCCATATACGACAAACGCGTGTACAGAGGTACGGGACACCCGGACAAATCGGTCGAGGTCGTTTTTGGCCCCAACATCGCCGACTGGCCCGAGCAGATTCCCATGGCGGACAACGTCCTTATGAAGATAGTCTCCGTCATAACCGACCCCGTGACCACGACGGACGAGCTCATTCCGTCCGGGGAGACTTCTTCCTACAGATCCAATCCTTTGCGCCTTGCGGAGTTCGCGCTCAGCAGAAAGGACCCCGCGTATGTCGGACGGGCAAAAGCAGTCAAAGAGGATGAAGCCGCGCGCAGGGTGGCTGGAGTGCTTCCGGAAAGCGTTCTTTCCGACGTCGGCATTGACATCCCTAAAAATACCATATACGGAAGTTGTGTGTACGCAAACAAGCCGGGAGACGGATCCGCGCGCGAGCAGGCGGCATCATGTCAGAGAGTTCTGGGCGGCGTTGCGAACATCGCGATTGAGTACGCGACGAAGAGGTATCGTTCTAACCTCATAAACTGGGGGATGCTTCCACTTCTCGCGGATAAGGCATCCTTCGATGTAGGGGATTACGTTCTTTTGGAAAACGTCCCGGAGAGCCTTAAGGCGCGAAGCGATATATCGGGAAAACTTGTCCGCGATGGAAAGGCACACGACATGACATTCCGCGTGGGGGATCTTACCGACGAGGAGATAGACATAATCCTTTCCGGGTGCCTCATAAACTACAACAGAAAATAATTCTGACGGAACGATGTTTGAGTGTGCATGCTGACGATAATTGCTGTGTGCATAATATAATCCACCATTTATAGAGCAAACAATGGCGTCGAAGGAAGATACGTTTTGGGGGCTTGATTGTTTTCTCCTTACATTGTACAATAAGAGAGTGAAATTTAACGTGAGGTTGTTTTATGTCTGAAACCGATACTGGCAAAAAAAATATAGGCCTGTTGTCGTCAGACTTCGTCGAGACGATGAAGAAGGGCTATTTCGTCGACAAGTCACTTCTCATAAAGGACATGATAGACGCGGGCTCCGAGGTCACTCTCATCACGCGTCCTCGGCGTTTCGGGAAATCCCTCAACCTTTCCATGATACAGACCTTTTTCGAGAAGACGAAAAAACGCAATTCAGTCTACTTCAAAAATCTCAAAATCTGGGACTGTGGGAAAAAGTACAGGTCCGAGCAGGGGAAGTATCCCGTCATACATATGAATCTCAAGGATCCGAAAGGGAA
>JAJQAK010000048.1 GCA_021203845.1 Clostridia bacterium
CTAACATATTTTTGGTGTTTGCTATTCGGCCTATCAGGAATCGTCATCTTAATCTTTCCAGAATTAAGAAGGGGATCAAGATAATCTATCTTAAAATGTGCTCTACTGGCGAATCCCAAAAATTCTTGTATCTCCGTTCGAGTACGTGGTTCTGTACAATATTCCAATATCTGATTTTCTATGGTGTTTATTTCTGAATCATGAGTGTCCGGCTTTTCTTGCTCTCCAGACACAAAAATCAACCCTCCCTTTACAATGGCCTCCAGTGGAATCGGAATGACAGTCCGGAAAACGTCACCTTCGACAAACTGCGGATCGCTGTCCGAATAAAGCCTCGTGTACTTATATGTGTTCCTTATGCCGGAGCCAAGCTCGTCTGCGAGACCTATTTCACGGAACACATCAGCTATGGGGGGATTCTTGGCCTTCGGGTTGAGGGTCTGCATGTTCAGCGGCCCGATTCCGTTGGCCACGTTTGCGTTTTCGGTGTAAACGTCGTCCTGCTCTATAACCATCTTCGCGACAAACCTGCTGGAATAATCCCTGTGCGACAGAAGGTTCGATACTATCTCACGAAGGATATGGTTCCTGGCGTTGACTCTCTGCACGCCGTCCAAACGGAACGTGCTGTTCAGATGGTTCTTCCCGAACTCCATGAGACGGTCATAGCTGTCGAGAAGGTTAGTTGAAACGATTTCCCTCTCATCGTAACGATCCTGATTTATGATGCGAACTATGGCGTCCGTCTTGTGCCAGGGCAGAACGGCCATGATTACGTTGTCCTTCCCAAATAGAAGAACGCCCGCGATTGTCACGCCTTCCTTCCCCGTCTCCTCGTCGCGAAGAATGAGATTGACGCTGCGAAGAAGTTCCTCGTCGGACATACTCTTCCAAGGGTGTTGCTTTTCGGTCGTGTCCGTCGTCATGTCCCTCGCCCGCTGTATCAAATCCGGACGGAGGTCGTCAAGCCAGTAACGCGTGACGGTGTCTACGTATACAGCCCCGGTCTTTCTCTTGTACAGGCTGAACACGGCGTCCGTGTGGTTCGATATGTCTATGTCCGACTCGTTCAGACGGTCGTAGAACCTGTTGTTGCACCTGTCCACATCGTGCCCGCGCGGGACATAGATGTCCATTATCGTTTTTCCGTCGACGTCGTACACCTCGGGTTTGATGTATATCGCGGGGTTTATCTTGCCTCCGTTATTGACCGAAGTGACGAAGTCCTTGATCATCTTATCGCAGCTGTCCTCATTTATCCCGATGACCGACCCGTTGTCGCTCACGCCCAAAAATATGTGTCCGCCCTCCCGGTTCAGAAAGGAACACACGGTTTCGTATACGTTCTTCGGGATGTCCGATTCCGCCTTCTTGAACTCGACGCAAACCCCTTCCCCCTGTTTGATTAAATCCATAAGTTCTGTCGTAATTGTCTGACTCATAATTTTTCCTCTTTCGGTCCTCACGACTTTTTTTCGTTTCAATTATAACACATGCATTTCGTTTTGTGGTCAACTCGCGGTTGACAAATCAAAAATTTGCGGCCGTTCTTCATGAAAACATTACTTTCATTTCTCATCTGAACTCCAACCTTATAAATCCCTTTTGTAAAACAGGCCGCGAGGGCAATCCTCACGGCCTGACTTTTACAACAATTACATCTACCACATCATTTCCTGGGGTTCCTGATGTTGGCCTGCGCAGCCGCGAGTCTCGCGATGGGGACACGGTAAGGCGAGCAGGAAACGTAGTCGAGCCCGGTGTTGTGACAGAATACCACGGACGAAGGATCGCCGCCGTGCTCGCCACAGATTCCGCAGTGGAGGTCGGCCCTCGTCTTTCTTCCGTTCGTGACGGACATCTCTACGAGTTTGCCGACGCCGTCCGTGTCGAGCATGGAGAACGGGTCGAACTCGTAGATGTTGTTGCTGTAGTAGGCGGGAAGGAACTTCCCGGCGTCGTCCCTCGAGAACCCGAACGTCATCTGCGTGAGATCGTTCGTGCCAAAGCAGAAGAACTCGGCTTCCTTCGCTATCTCGTCGGCGAGAAGCGCGGCCCTCGGGATCTCTATCATCGTGCCTACCTTGTACGTGATCTTCACGTCGGACTTCGCGATGATGCTCTCGGCCGTGTCGACAATCGTCTTCTTGACGAACTTGAGCTCTTTGAGATCTCCTATGAGGGGGATCATTATCTCTGGAACTATCTTCCACTCGGGGTGCTTCTTCTGGACGTTTATGGCCGCCTGTATGACGGCGCGCGTCTGCATCTCGCCTATCTCGGGATAAAGGACGGGAAGACGGCAGCCTCTGAGACCCATCATGGGGTTGAACTCGTGGAGGTCGGCGATTATCTGTTTGATCTGCTGAACGGTCTTGCCCTGGTTTTTCGCGAGCTCGGCGATGTCCTCCTCCTCGGTGGGAAGGAACTCATGGAGAGGCGGGTCGAGGAAACGGATGTTGACCTGTCTACCCTCGAGGGCCGTGTAGAGGGCCTCGAAGTCGGCCTGCTGCATGGGCTCTATCTTGTCGAGGGCGGCCACCCTTTCCTCCTTCGTGTCGGAGCAGATCATTTCACGGAACGGACCTATCCTGTTCGGCTCGAAGAACATATGCTCGGTACGGCAAAGGCCTATCCCTTCCGCGCCGAAAGTCACCGCCTGCTTCGCGTCCGTCGGAGTGTCGGCGTTGGTCCTCACCTCGAGGGCTTTGTATTTGTCGGCCATGGCCATCACCCTTCCGAAGTAACCGCTGGTGGGGTCGGCCTTGACGGTGTTTATTATGCAGTTGTAGATTTTTCCGGTGGAGCCGTCGAGGGAGATGGGGTCGCCCTCCTTGTAGACCTTGCCGGCGAGAGTGAACGTCTTCTTCACTTCGTCGAAGTTCTTTATGTCTCCGCATCCGGAAACGCAGCAGGTCCCCATTCCGCGTGCGACGACGGCCGCGTGAGAGGTCTGCCCCCCGCGGGCTGTGAGGATTCCCTGCGCGTACTTCATGCCTTCTATGTCCTCGGGCGAGGTTTCGAGACGCACGAGAACGACCTTCTTCCCGGCCTTGCCCTGGATTGCGGCGTCTTCCGCGGTGAAGACAACCGTGCCGGCGGCCGCTCCGGGGGACGCGGCTATACCCTTCCCCACGACGTTGTTCTTGTCGGCCGCCGCGAGGGCGTCCGCGTCGAAAGTGGGATGGAGCACCTGGTCGAGGGTCTTCGCGTCTATCTGCAAAAGAGCCTCCTGCTCGGTTATGAGTCCCTCGTCGAGAAGGTCGCACGCGATCTTTATCGCGGCAGCGCCGGTTCTCTTGCCGTTTCGGGTCTGGAGCATGAAAAGCTTACCGTGCTCAATGGTGAACTCCATGTCCTGCATGTCTTTGTAGTGCGTCTCGAGGATTTTGGCGACTTCCTCGAACTGCTTGGCGGCGGACTCAAATCCGGGCACCGACGCCATTTCGCTTATGGGGCTCGGAGTGCGGATGCCGGCAACGACGTCCTCGCCCTGCGCGTTCACGAGATACTCGCCCATGACGCCCTTTTCGCCGGTGGCGGGGTTGCGCGTGAAGGCCACGCCCGTGCCGGAGTCGTTCCCCATGTTGCCGAACGCCATTTCCTGCACGTTGACCGCCGTGCCCCAGCTGTAAGGTATCTGGTGGTCCTGTCTGTAGATGTTCGCACGGGGGTTGTCCCACGAACGGAAGACCGCCTTAATCGCTTCAAAAAGCTGTTCCTGGGGGTCCGTCGGGAAGTCCTTCCCTATCTTGTCCTTGTACTCTTTTTTGAACATTCTGACGAGCTCTTTGAGATCGTCCACGTCGAGGTCTATGTCGGCCTCCACGCCCTTCTTCTCTTTCATCTGGTCGATGAGCGCCTCAAAGTACTTCTTGCCGACCTCCATGACGACGTCCGAGAACATCTGGATGAACCTTCTGTAACTGTCCCACGCCCAGCGGGGGTTGCCGGACTTCTCGGCCATGGTGTTCACGACCTCCTCGTTGAGTCCGAGGTTCAGAATGGTGTCCATCATCCCGGGCATAGAGTCTCTGGCGCCGGAGCGGACGGACACGAGAAGAGGGTTCTCCTTGTCGCCGAACTTCTTCCCGCAGATCTTCTCCATCTTCTTGACGTACTCGAGAATCTCTTTCTGGATGTCGTCGCTTATGACCTTGCCGTCCTCATAGTACTTGTTGCAGGCTTCCGTCGTTATGGTGAAGCCCTGAGGCACGGGGAGACCAATCCTGGTCATCTCGGCGATGTTCGCACCTTTCCCGCCGAGAAGAGGGCGCATCGTGGCGTCGCCTTCCGAGAAAAGATAGCAGTACTTTTTAGCCATTGTTCTTCCTCCTGGAACGTTCTTTAATTTTACCGTATTAGTTTAGTAAATTCGGCCGCGTTTTGCAACCAATTGGGGCGGGCCGAGGCATAAATTTGAAATGTGAGAAAAACTCACATCATACGAATCAGTTCCGTCATGGACCTGCACCTGCAGGTGGTCTTCGTCTTCGCGTATTCGCACAAAAGCCTGACGGCTCTTTTGACGCCGTCGTCCGTGACGCCGTTCTCGCCTCCGTATTCTTCCGCTCCGAGCGCCCTCACCGCCCTGTATGTGGATGGGCTCGCCGCTGGTGCCTCCGAGCACCCCGCGCATGTGAACGTCCCGGCGTTAAAGTCGAAGCGGAGCCTGTCCCTGCCTTCAAGATCTTCCCCGCACACGGGGCAGTCCCCCGCCTCCACGGCCAGACCCGCCATGGCAAAAAGCCTCAGAAGGTATCTCACGAGCTCCGACGAAGGATCTTTCGTGCATATCCCCTCGAGGCACCTAAGATACGCCGCGAGGATCTCCCCGCTCGGATACTCCTCCACGGAAAGGCTCTCCGTCAACTCCGAGGCCGCGCTCGCCGCGTAAAACCTCACTATGTCCTCGCGTATGTCGTAAAAACTTTCCCTCTCCGCTGCGGATGTGACTATGTATCGTCCCTTGGAGGACGTGAGCACGTACTCGCAGAAAACAAAAGGCTGGGCGGCGAACTTGAGTTTCGCCCCCGCCTTCTTGACGCCCTTCGCGGTCGCCGTAATCTTTCCCTCCTCGGCGGAGAGAAGAGTGAGTATTCTGTCGTTTTCCCCGTAGTCAGTGGCACGGAGAACCGCCGCGTTCACCTTGACTTCCATCTCACCTGTCCGTGCCGTAGCCGAACTCTTTCACGCTGGAGGGGTTGTTCCTCCAGTCCTCCTTGACTCGCACGTAGGTCGTGAGGTACACCTTCGCGCCTAGGAATTTCTCCATGTCCTGCCGCGCGTACGCCGAGACCTCCTTTATCGCCGCACCCTGTTTCCCAATGAGAATGGCCTTGTGCGACTTCTTCTCGCATACAATATCGAGGTTCACCTCGTACACGCCGTTCTCGCCGAGCTCGAAGGTGTTGACGACAATCGCTATGCCGTAAGGAATCTCGTGTTCGAACTTCAATAAAATCTTCTCCCTCATTATCTCGGCCAACATGAACCTTTCGCTCCTGTCCGAGACTATGTCCTCCTCTATGACCTTCTCCCCCTCGGGCATGGCGGCCACGAGTGCCTCCTTGAGCTTTTTCATGTTGCTGCCGCGCCTCGCGGAGACCGGGAAGACGTCGCAGCGCACGCCCGCGTCGTACATTTTCGCGATGTCGAGGGGAATTTTTTCCTTTTGCATTATGTCGGTCTTCGTGTAGACCACCATCGCGGGCACGGGGCCCGAGACGTATTTTTTCATGAGTTCTGTGTCCGCGTCCGTGACGCCCGCGTGCCCGTCGTGCACGAACATTATGAGGTCTACGTCCCTCGCGGAGTGCTCGGTCGTCTTCATCATCACGTCGGTGAGGTACGTCGTGTTCTTGTAAAGCCCCGGCGTGTCCACGAAGACGAGCTGGCAGTCGTCCTCCGTGAGGACGCCCAAGATTCTGTCTCTCGTCGTCTGGGGCTTTGGCGAGACTATGGAGACCTTCTCCCCCACGAGAACGTTTATGAGCGTCGACTTGCCGGCGTTCGCCCTGCCTATGACCGCTATCTTTCCGGCTCTCATTTCCTTTCGATCCCCGCCTTTGTCAAAATCTTCTCCTCCATAGCCCTCATCTTCACCTTGTCGCCATCCGTCATGTGATCGTACCCCAGAAGGTGGCACACGCCGTGCACGGCGAGGTAGTTGAGCTCCCTTTCGTAGCCGTGTCCGTACTCCTCGGCCTGCTCCTTCGCCCTCTTTTCGCATATCGCTACGGAGCCTATGAAAAGGTCACCGTTTTCGTCGACGTCGGAAGGGAAGTTCTTTTTCTTTAGTTTCTTTCCTAGTATTCCGTCGAGGGTCGGAAAACTCAAGACGTCGGTGACGGCGTCCACCTTCCTCATTTCATTGTTGAGCCGTCTTATCTCTTCCTCGTCCGTGATGACGACCTCGGCCGTCACGCCGCAGTCCGCCTTAACCTCCCTTTGGAAGGCCTTCTCGACCGGGGAGAAATCGTAATCTTCGCACTCCATCGTGAACTTCCTCATTTGCCGTAGTCCCCCAGAAGCTCGCAAATCTTGGGCCTGAACCCGTATCTTTCCGTGATTTCCTTTATGTCCCTTTCCGCCCGCTCCTTCACGCTGTCCGCGGTGAACTGTCTTTTGACCGCGCGGATGAGGATGTTTTTGGGGGTGTCCTCGAAGTCGATGTACTCGAGGACCTGCGTCTTGTATCCGCATATCTCGAGAGTCTCCGCCCTCACCGCGTCCGTCGCGAGCGCGCAGAAACGCTCCTTTATTATCCCGTACCTCGAAAGGAGGTCTACGCTTTTGAGCTGGGAGTTGAGCTCGTGCTGACAGCACGGGACGGAGAATATCGTCTCGGCACCCCATTTCACGGCGTTGCAGAGAGCGTAGTCGGTCGCCGTGTCGCAGGCGTGGAGGCTCATCACGATGTCGGGCCTGAAAGGCGCTTCGAAGCCGTTTATGTCCGCGCACGCGAACTTAAGCCCCGTGTACCCATATTTTTTCGCTCTGTGCTCACAAGCCTCTATGACGTCTTTTTTGAGGTCCACGCCGACAATCTCGGCGTTGAGCCCGAGGTTTCTCGTGAAGTAGTAATAGACTATGAAAGTGAGGTACGACTTGCCGCAGCCGAAGTCTATTATCCTGTAGCTGCTTTTCTGCTTCCCCGATATTTCGTCGTTTATTATCTCGAGGAACCTGTTTATCTGGCGGAATTTGGCGTGCATCGGGCTTTTCACCCTGCCGTCCGCCGTCATCACGCCCATGTCGTAGAGCGGTTCACAGAACTCGCCGTCTTTGATAAGGTAGTTCTTCTCCCTGTCGTGCGGGAGCGATATGGGGAGCGGCGCGTCGGGATTCACGACGTGGCTTTTGAGCGTGGCCCTCCCGCTTTTCGTCACCGTGAGCTCGTAGTCTATGACTTCCGAGAAGGCGTTGACCTGCAGAAAACAGGCGCAGAGCTGCGTGAACTTCTCGGCAACTTCATCTCCCGCCACGTTCTCGTGAAAGACCTGCGTCTTGGTGTATTTTGATATCTGGAAGAAGTCGGCCTTCTCCTCTATCACTATCTTTTTGTACAGGCAGTCCCTGTCCTCCGGCCTCGACATGACTATCTTGTACGCCGGGGTCTTCGCTATGCGGGCCACCGCCTCCGCCCGGGTCAAGACTTCTTTCCTCCGGAAATCTTGAGCTTGGGATACTCAATCCTCTGATGATACACGCCGGATATCTGACCCACGAGCGTCACCCTTATTTGGGCGAGGTCCTGCATGGTTATGGGACAGCCGTCGAACTGTCCGAGCTCGAGCCTCTCCTCTATGACCTCGCGGACAAGCTTTTCCACGTTCTCCTGGGACTTATCCTTCATGGCGCGCGAGGCGGCCTCCACGGAGTCGCATATCATCACGACGGCGGCTATCTTGGTCGAGGGCACGGGACCGAAGTACGAGTAGTTTTCTATCTTTATCTCGCGGTCGCTCATCTTGAGGGCCTTCGCGTAAAAGTATTTGACGGGCATGGTGCCGTGGTGTTCCAAGGCGACGTCCGCGAAAATTTCGGGCATGTGTCTCTTTTTTATGACGTCCGCGCCGAGCCTCGTGTGGCTCCTTATGATGTCAGCGGAAAGCTCCGGCGTGAAGTCGTCGTGCGGGTTCTTGCCGCTCTGGTTCTCGGTGAACATCTCGGGCTCTTTCAGTTTCCCGACGTCGTGGTAGTACGACACCGCCCTCGCGAGCTCGGCGTCCTCCCCTATGTCGGACGCACAGGCCTCAGCGAACTGTGCGACCATCACGGAGTGGTTGTAGGTGCCCCTCGCGTCCCTCTTGAGACGCGCTATGAGTCTCGCGTTGTCGGACGTGAGCTCGTGGAGCCTGAACACGGTGAGGTTCGCAAACACCTTCTCGAATATCGGCAGGAAGAAAAGGAACAGGACCATGGAGAACACGGAGTCGAGCGCGCCGTACAGGAACAGCATTCCAAACTCGCTCCCGCCCTCCTCTGCAAGCGTGTTCACCCCGAGCATGCAGGTTATCACCTCTATGGGAATAAGAAGTATGAGCGTGAGGAGCACGCACTGAAGGCGCGTCTTGAACCTGTCCATGAGGAATATCGCGACCATCCCGGTGCAGAACACCACGAGAAGGTCCGTGGCGTAGTCCCATATGGTGAGCCCCTCTATGATTCCCGAAAACGCGTCCAGAATTATCGTGTAGAGTGCGAACACCACGAGAAGGTAGCACGCGTCCTTTCTTCCGAACAGCATCACGCACATCACGGCGAAGAACGCGAACGGACGCGCGTTGAAGTCCACGAAGTATCCTATCACGAGGTCCAAAATGAGCGCGAGAAAAAGGAGCAGGAAGAGCTCCGTGAGCTTCCTGGGGTTTTTAAGCACCTCGACGTCCTCGAAAAAGAAGTAGACGTCTATTATTACGGAGAGCACGAGGAACGAGCCGGCGATGACTATCATGTTGACGTATTCGTCGGCGATGTAGTCGAAAACCCCGTCGGCTTTGTAAATTATCAGAAGGCCTATGAAAACTATGAGCAACAGGATCACGATGCTGAAGAGCATTATGAAGATGTTGGCCGCGATGTTTCTGCCCGTGAGAGTCCTCTTTTTCACCTCTTGTCCTCCTTTTTGTGCTCCTCTTCGTATTTTTCGTAAGCGCGGACTATTCTCATGACCATGGGGTGTCTCACGACGTCGCTGTCGGTGAGGCGGCATACGCTTATGCCCTCGACCCCTTCTAGAACCCTGACGGCGTGGTTGAGCCCGCTCGTAGCTCCGTCTTTGAGGTCAATCTGCGTGACGTCTCCCGTCACGACCACCTTGCTTCCCTCGCCGAGACGGGTGAGGAACATCTTTATCTGTTCCGGGGTCGTGTTCTGGGCCTCGTCGAGGATTATGAACGACGAGGAAAGCGTCCTACCCCGCATGAACGCGAGCGGCGCAATTTCTATGACGCCTCTCTCGACATACTTTGAGAACGTCTCGAGTCCCAGCATTTCCTGCAGCGCGTCGTAAAGGGGCCTCAGATACGGGTCGACCTTCATCTGCATGTCGCCGGGAAGGAATCCGAGTTTTTCGCCCGCCTCGACCGCGGGCCGCGTGAGAATTATCCTCTCCACCTCGCGCTGTTTGAGGGCCTGCACGGCCATGGCCACGGCGAGATACGTCTTGCCGGTCCCCGCGGGACCTATGACGAAGACCACCTCCTTGCTCTTTATCTCGGCCACGTAGTTTTTCTGACCCAGCGTCTTGCATTTAATGGGACGGCCCCTGAAGTTCACCGCGACGGTGTCCGAATAAAGATTGCCTATCTCTCCGGCTTTCCCTTCTTTTGCGAGCTGTATGCAGTACGACACGAGGCTCCTGTCCACCGTGTCGCCGTTTTCGACAAGGGAGACGAGACTCTCTATGACGGATTCCGCGAGGGAGACCTTGTCTTTCTCCCCCTCTATGACTATGTCCGATTTCTCTATGCGCGTCGTGACGTGAAATTCCTGAGACACGGCGTTTAAGTTTTCGTCGAAGGGTCCCAGAACCAGCTGGATTATCTCCGTGCTGTCCACTGGCACCCGGCGTGTTGTCCGGCTCATTTGCTGCGATTATAATCCCGAATGAAATATGGAGTCGGGGGTTTCCCCGCATGTTTCAATTATATCAGTTTTTTCCAAAAAGGCAAAAGAATTACCCTATTATAATATTGTATATAGCCCTCACGCGATAAGACCGCCGACAATGGTCTCAATGAGCTTTTGGGCCTCCTTCTTTCCGCACATCTTTTCTTTAAGATAAGCCTGTCTTAAGGCGACGGACTGAGGCACGGCGGGGACATTGTTGTCTATCGTCGTCTTCCACTGGGAATCCAAAACCAGAGGAACCAGGTTGAAGTCAAGATCGAAATGCATGAGCTGCGACATCGTGACTCCGAAAAAGTCAGCGATCTTTATGGCCACAGAAAGTTTGGGGTCGGCACCGGAAAGAAGTCTCGTAAGGTTTCCTATCGCGATGTCGCACGCACCGCCTATCTGTCTATATGGAATCCCGCTTATTTGCAGAAAATATTTCAAGTTGTCGGTAAAGGAGCCTATCGGAGCGTCAGACTCGAGATACTCCAAAGGACACTTCGCCACAAGATCCTTAATGGTGTCGGAAAGGGTATTCCTCAAAATCACCAGCGTGTCGTAAACAGAAATTTCATCATCCTCTATCCGGGCGGATGAAAGAATATGATTAACAACTTTCGGAAACCAAGAATCGGTTTCAACACTTTCGTAACCAATAATGAACTCCTGTTGCAACCCTATCTCCTCCTCTATGTCGGCAGAGTAAGGATACGAGCAGAGACGGTCAACCGACGTCGAATAAATTTCGGCGAGCGAGCATGCGACAGAAAGTGTAGGAGAAACTCCGCGCGAATAAAAAACAAGAGTGGACTCCGGTACATGCGTCGCTACAGAAAGCTGAGAATAAGTTAATCTGAAAAGTTTAGATCTTAGATATTCGAAATTACGGCCGAAAGAAAGAAGACCGTTAAGATTTGCGTCGTCCTGTTTCATAGACATCCTCCAGAGAAATTTTAAAGATACATATCAAAAAGCTTGAAAATATTTTATGAAGCAATTATAATTTTTTTCGTAAATTAAAAACTCAATACCGATTGGGGTATGGCCAAGTGGTAAGGCAATGGACTCTGACTCCATTAGCGTTGGTTCAAATCCAGCTACCCCAGCCAAGCGAAATCTTCGATATCGAAAGGTAACGGAGATTTTTTTTTGCGCGGACATGGGGTGCTGGATTTGAACGGAAAAATTATACCACAACCGAATGCGAAAACAACAGAAAAAATGTTCAAAATCACAAACGAAAATAAAAACAGCAAAACATAGAAAAACAAGGCGTCGGAAGCCGACAAACCGAAAACCGAAACAATGGCACAAAGAAAACGTTCAGTTTTTCAAATAAATAAAATAAGTCCAGAACCAGAAAAAAAGAAACCGCGGATAGAACCGACGAAGAAGCATTACCTGTACGCAACACAAAAAATTCGCGGAGAATGAACGGACAAGACCAGGAGAAAACAAAACGCTAAAACAGACAATACAATCGGCTTCAAAAATACATACAAAAAAATGAACAAAGCAAAAAAGAATCATACAGAGAGACATCGTGCGACATAGAGTACACAGGGAGACGGACAATGTGTAGTAAAGCCGGAAGAAAAAAAAGATGTAAAACACGGAACGTAAAAACAAATGCAAAAAAGACAAATCGACGAAGGCGATTATTGTCCTCAGGAATGAGCCAGAGACGTTTAAAATGCAAAATTAGACCATGAAAGTAGCGCATTTTGAGCTATACGAGTCTACTATGTGTGACATAATATGTTAAAGTTGTATGGATTATCGCGATCAGGACGGATGCCGACGATCTGGATCTCCAGATGCTTCTCGGCCTCTGCCCTAACTGTCCCTTCTGTATGTTTTATAATATATTTTCCTTTGATTTGCGAGTTTACGAGGTAAATTCATGTACTATGCCACGCATAATTACTTTATTTGAGATGTTTTTTCACTTTTATGGGTATAACTTGGCACTTTGTAACCGTCTGTGATCTTTCTACTCCTTTATTGATTGATTCTTATAAAAATCCGGCGTTTACATTCTAATTTTTACATAAACCGGTGGTTATACGAATTCTCCTTCCCTCTTTGTTTTTTTTTACGTCCCCACATCGTTTCTTTCTTTTTACATCAAGTTTTTGCCTACACGTTTAAATTGTTTATTTGAACAAACAATGCATGCTTCACACAGCTAATGGCACCTTCAAGTCATATACTAATCTTCTCCGGGTGTCTTCTTCTTTTTACGTATCTATAGTCTCATTCTACTCCCTTCAACCACGACCATAGGCATTTACGTCCCTCTGAGCATCGTTGATGTGTTGCTGGAGCTTTGTTCAAATTTTTAATCTTTTCGGATTGTTTTTCATCATATGTTTTCTATTTCATCCTTTCCGCTGATTGTCCGCTAGTTCTCCCTTACAAATGTATTTTTATGTCTGTTCATTTTATAAATTGCCTTATACTAGCTGTTTTTACCCTTTTACGTCTGTTTTTTGCCATATCTCGGCGTTTCCTGTTGTTTACCTTTCATCTTTTAAAATCCTTCTCCTTCTTGTCGGTTATGTGTCGATTTCTCTCTCTTGTATACAATCCTTCCCGTCTCTACCCCTCCTCAACACAATTTTTCCTACAGATCTTTCGCATTCTCGTTCCGTCTATCTTTTCGTCACGAAACGACTATAAAAAGGCGTCCCCGGGCATTGTTTTGCTCGGGGGCTCTCCACTGCGTTGG
The DNA here is from genome assembly GCA_021203845.1 of Clostridia bacterium. Lineage (GTDB taxonomy): Bacteria > Bacillota > Clostridia > Christensenellales > Borkfalkiaceae > Coproplasma. The sequence goes on from JAJQAK010000048.1 coordinate 12,854, forward strand.
TTCGTGACGTAACTTCCTTTCAGAATATCTCTATTCCCCATGGCTTTGACGGAACATGTCCGTCAGCTCCCGGACGCCCTACGGTACGTTTGCAACTAAAATTTCTCTACCCCACCGTTGCCTTGAGATAAATCCAAAAACTCTTTCCTTACCGAGGTCCTTGGCTAGCTTCAAAGATCCCGTATCGGATTTACTTTACCATTATAACATGTCCGCATTCATTTGTTGTCAACTGCGAGTTGACAAATTAATTTTTTTAAGACGCCCGGAGTTCTCGCTCGCATTGAAATTATAGTCCGGCTTTATGATTTTGTATACGGCGACGGTGTCCGATATTGTGTCCACGATTTCCCCCATCGTTTAGACCATTGGGCTCTTGTCAATCGTCTCCATCGAAACGCAGGTCGATTAAACTCCGTCCATAGATTTACGGAATAGTCGGGCGACAGCGCGTCAAGCGCCGTCTTGCGGCTCATGAGTTTTCCCGCCCCGTGAGGTACGCTGTAGTTCCAGTCATCGTTTCCAGACCCTGCCCCATGCAAAGGAGGCTGCCGTTGCGTATGTTCATCGGGATGAGAAGTGCCTCGCCCTTTTTGCTAAACGTCCCCTTTTCTCAGAATCATCGAGTCAGAATCGATATAGTTGTGAATCGTGGTGAGCTCGCCATCATCTTCCGCCTCCGTGTGTGCCAAAATCTCGTCCTTCATGATCTGTCTGGTTGACCTCTGCGTATCGCAGCATGATTCTCATGTCGGCGAGAAAAGCTTCCATATGCTCACCTTCGAGAAAGGCAAGGCCGTGGGAGTACACTCCATGATTCTTCCCGCCGAGGTTCTCGTACGCGAGATTCTGGTAGTAGTGCGCGACTTGCAGAGCGATGTTTCGTCCGCCGGAATGAATCACGAAGTACAGTCCGCCATCCTCGCCACGGTCAATTTCCATGAAGTGGTCCCCGCCTCCGAGCGTACCCAAAGCGAGTGGTGCGGCCTTTGTCTTTCTTATCTTGTGGAAGCACTTAAGGTCCTCAATTTTGACCCGTCCGTGGCTTCTGTGCGGTTTCTGACGCAAGCTGAACCCGCTCGAAACATAGGCGCGAATTACCTCGTCAAGTTTCACAAGATCCAAATCCTTCCCCTTGAACATTACGCCGAGCACCCCGCACCCTATGTCCACACCGATGAGATTCGGAACAATCGCGTCGGTAATCGTCATCGTCGTGCCTATCGTGCACCCCGTCCCGGCGTGTGCGTCGGGCATTATCTTTGCGTCCTCGGTATAAACCTGGTCGCAAAACTCTTTTATCTGGGCCCTGGCGTTGTCCTCCGGCGTCTTCGCGAGCACCTTTGCCTCGCCGTACCTTCCCCTTATACTCTCCATTTATAATCCTCCGTGCGTGAAAAAAAAACGGACCGGATCGCAAAGCAGCTTTCCGGCCCGAAATTGCTAATTTCTTCAGTCTTCTTTAGGCTTCGTTACAACTTTTATCGTCCTCTTAACGACTATTTTGTCTTTACCCTCGGCGCTTTCCGTATACTGTGCGTCTGCCTCCGCCTGGGTATCTTCGGGCGGCAACGCATGCTGCGTGCTTTGGGCCGTCTCATCGCCTTCATCTTCTTCTGATTCCTGTACGGGGGCGGTCTGGGAGAGTGCGGCAAGGTCTATTCCGTCCTTCTCGGCGGACGTCCTGAGCAACTCCTCGTCACGCTGAGGCACATGAGAGGTCGACGTCTTTATGCTCTCGTGCTCTTCTTTGACTTTGTCGCGGATCTTCTTCTCTTCCGCAAGTTCCTCCTCCGTACTTTCATGGAAAGGGATTTCGAAAATAACCGACTCAAACGGACGGAGCGTAAACACAATTCTGTAAGGTCTGCCGTCGCACTCGTCGTTGTACGCCTGCAGATTCATGGGTTCGGGGTCTCCGTACGTCGTGAAGATCCTCCTGTACGTTCCGGACACGGGAACGCCTATCTCTATGGGATCACGGTTGACGGGCGCGAAGTTGCATACGAACACTAGTCCGTCATTGTAGTTCCACGGATTCCTTCTTATGAACGAGAAGATGTTCCTCATGTAGTCCCCGTTGTTTATCCATTCGAACACGTTCTGTTTGCCCGCGTCATTGTACAGAACAGGATACTTCGTGTAGATGTGGAGAAGGCTCCTGTAGCAGTCCATTATCTCGCGGTGTCCGGGGTCGTCGCAAAGGTGCCACTGAAGCTCGCCCTTGTAGTCCCATTCAGCCTCCTGTCCGAAGTCCTGACCCATGAAAAGGAGTTTCTTCCCGGGATGTCCCATCATCATGGTGTAACAGGTCTTGAGGCTACCTATCTTGTCCTGATGGCTCCCGCTCATCTTGTTGAACATCGACCCTTTCCCGTGCACGACTTCGTCGTGGGAGAGCACAAGAATGTAGTTTTCGAGGAATACGTAGTCGAAGGTCCCAGTCATGAGATGGTGAATATAACGTCTGTAAATTGACGGTTCGTTATAATAACGAATCGTGTCGTTCATCCATCCCATGTCCCATTTGAGACCAAAACCCAGCCCGTCGTCTTTTGCGGGAGCCGTGACCCCTGACACAATCGAGGAGTCTTCCGCTATTATGAACGCGTCGGTTCTCTGGCGCAAAACGGTGTTGAGGTGCCTGAAAAACTCGAAACTTTCCAGGTTGAAGTCGTTTCCGTACTTGTTGGGGCGCCATTCGTCCCTGCCGAAGCTGTTGTAAAGCATGGCGGCGACCGCGTCGGCCCTGAGCGCGTCCACGTGGTATTTGTTGACCCAGAAGAACGCGGAAGCGATGAGGAAGTTGGACACCTCGGGACGACCAAGATCGAACGCCTTCGTGCCCCACTGAGGGTATTCGGCCCTTAAGGGGTCCGTGTACTCGTAGAGCGGAGTACCGTCGAACTCGGCGAGGCCCCACTCGTCCTTGGGAAAATGGGCGGGAACCCAGTCGAGGATGACGCCGATGTTGTGCTGATGCATGTAGTCGACGAAGTACATGAAGTCCTCGGGGCTTCCGTATCTCGACGTGGGGGCGAAATAGCCCGTCACCTGGTAGCCCCAGGAGCCGTCGAAGGGATACTCGCTTATCCCCATGAGTTCCACGTGCGTGTAGCCCATGTATTCGACGTATTCCGCGAGCTCGTGAGCGAGCCTCCTGTAGTCGTAGAACTTGTCCTCGTCCCACTTGTTCCAGTCCTTCTTCCAGCTGCCGGGATGGACCTCGTACACGGCCATGGGCTTTTCAAGGAAGTTCTCATTCTTTTTTGACTGTCGCCACGCATCGTCGTGCCACTGGTAATTGTCGAGATTCATGACGATGTTGGCATTGCCCGGACGAAGCTCAAACGCGTTTCCGTAGGGGTCGGACTCGAGAACGTGTCTGCCGTCCGCTCTGACGATGTGATACTTGTATTTGACGCCCTCGCACATGCCGGGAACGAAGAGTTCCCAGATGCAGTCATCGACCTTCTCCATGACGTCCCTCCAGGGCGTCCAGCCGTTCCCGTCGGAGACGACGCAGATGGCCCTCGCGTTGGGCGCCCATACGACGAAGTGCACCCCGCGCACGCCGTTTATCTCACGGATGTGAGCCCCCATCTTTTCGTAGAGCTGATAATGCGTGCCATGATGGAAAAGGTACGTGTCGAGTTCTCCGAAAAATCTGTCTTCTTTCTTCATATATCAATTCCCCCGAATCTTATTCCTTTTTGAATTTTTTGCCGTATATCTTGCCGGACCTCGCCTTTACCTCGACGGCCAGTCTCCCGTATCGGAGCTCGAATGTTTCCGGTCTGAACTCGTTGTTTTCGCTGTCGAAAAGAAGTGTCACTTCGTTTCCCTGCGTTATGCCGAGTTCCCACACGGGGACGTTAAGCACGATGTCCTTGTCCAGGTTGTTTATGACGACTATGCAGCAGTTGTCCGCATCGAACCTGCCGTAGGCGATGTATCCGTTCCCCGCGTCCAGTTTCATGACGGAGCCCTTCTTGAGACATGAAATGTTCTTTCTGAGCTTTATCATGTTCTTGTGAAACAGGATGAGGTCCCCGTCCTCGTGCCCCCACGGGTAGGTACGCCGGTCGTCCGGGTCGGTCCAGCCCACGACGCCCGCCTCGTCACCGTAATAAATCCCTGGAGCCCCCGGCCACGTCATCTGTATCATGACGCCGAGTTTCATGACCCTCTTGTCGATGCCTTCTCCAGCCGCCTCGGGGCCCTTTGTCGCGAGTGTCCCGGCGGTTTTGTTCGTCCTCGTGAGGAATCTCGAATGATCGTGGTTGGAAAGCTGGTTGAGGGCCGAATCGAGGGCGGGCCTCGGGAACTTGCTCATGTTTACGAGCATCGAATCGAAAAAGAGATTCCCGTCGTTGAGCCTAGACTCTACATATTCCTGGCTGTGTTTCTCCATGCCGGTCAGAAACCACGTCACCGGCTCCATGAAAGCGTCGTAATTCATTATGGAGTCCCACTCCTTGCCGTCGAACCAGGGAGTCACGTCCCCGTAGTGCTCGGCGAAAATGACTGCGTTTGGATTCGCCTTTCTGACTTTCTTTCTGAAGAGTTTCCAGAACTTGTGGTTGTACTCCGTGCTGTAACCTATGTCCGCGGCGACGTCGAGCCGCCAACCGTCGCAGTTATAGGGAGCCTTCACCCATTTCTGGGCGACGGACATTATCTCGTCCACGACGTCTGGGCTGTTCTCGTAGTAAATCTTGGGCATGGTCTCGTAGCCCCACCAGCCGTCGTACCTGCTGTCCGGCTTTGTCTCGTCCTCGAACTTGAAGTAGTCCCTGTACGGGCTTTCCAGCGACTGGTATGCGCCGTCCTCGTACCCCTTCTTGTGGAGGTATATGCCTTCTTTGTCAAGCCACTTGTTGAACGAGCCGCAGTGGTCGAAGACTCCGTCCATTACGACCTTCATTCCCCTGTCGTGGATCTCTTTGACGAGTTCCGCGAAGTATTTGTTGCTCGCCTCAAGGTTCTTCTTTGAAGTTACACGCTTTATGTAACACGCCGCAAAACCGTTGTGGTGCTCCCAGCCCTCCATGGGGAAGTTCACGTCTTCCTTTATCACCGCGAAATGCGGGTCTATGTAGTCGTAGTCCTGGGTGTCGTATTTGTGGTTGGACGGCGACACGAATAGCGGATTGAAATAGATGGCCTCCACCCCAAGGTCCTTGAGGTAATCGAGTTTCTCCCTCACCCCCTGAAGATCCCCGCCGTAGAAACAGTTGACGTCAACGGGGTCCGGGGTCTTGTCCCAGTCGTCGATCTTTCTCACGTGCCCGCCGGTGTAGTAGTACTCGTTGTTCACCACGTCGTTCGTCCTGTCGCCGTTGCGGAACCTGTCCGTGAATATCTGATAGTACACGGCACCCTTGGCCCAGTCCGGGACGGTGAATCCCGGAAGTATGCGGAACGCGTATTCCGACTGACTGTTCTCCACCGGACCGAGCTTGTTTATATATACCCTGTCCTCGTCGTCGTACACGACGAAAAAGTACGACACGGGATCTTCGCCGCACGTGACCGCATGCCTGTAGTAGTCGAAAACCTCGTCAGGTTCCTCCTTTTCCATGGGGAACTCCTCCCCGTTCACGTTGCAGTAGGCCTCGTACACGTCATTTTTGAGCGTTCTGAGTCGGAGAACCACCTTGTTCCCCGGAAGCGGTTCGTATGGTGTTTTAAACAACTCGGTCTCGTCGCTGAACAACGCTTCTCTGTTTATCATTTATTCCCTTCCTCAATCCGTGTTGATAAAAAAATTATACAATGAAGGCACGGTAAAGTCAATACCGCCCCGATTTTGCATACTCATAAATAGAAGAAGGCTGGACTCATGAACAGACTTTGGCTACTCCTTTTGCGGATATCCGTGTCCCTAAAAGCTATGCGACGAAGGCCGATCCACCAACCAACATGAAAAACAAATCTTATTGTTCCAGATTCGTTAAATCCTGACTTATATCGTCAGTTATTTCATACTCGTCGTTTAGCCCATCCTTTAACTTTTGGATGGCAACGCGACAGTCTTTAACAAAATCAAACCTTTCTTCCTTCGATTTAAATCCGATATAGGCAAACTCATGGGACGTGTTGATGAATTGACTATCGTATCGATTTTGAATATCGTCGAACATTTGGCGCAATTCTTCATTTTGTTTCACTTCATCGGGCAAATCTGTATCAAGGCAGAGACCATCTGCATCACATATCCATACAGGAAAAGAACCATATTCCAAAAGTAAACGGATTTTTTTGTTCATAATTATTTTCTCCTTTTACTAGAAGCTGGATTAGCGCTGACAATGTATCCATTTGACCCAACAGTAATTGCAACATAATATTCACTGCCGTTGTATTTAAAAGAATAGATATCGGCTGGAAATTTTTTTCCTTGTTGACCAACTATGGTGCCTGTCTTTATAGCCGTAGCTAAGAAGTTACTAATATCTTGCGTGCGTATACCATTTTGATTGAATTGTATTTCGTGTCTGTCAATGATATGTGCAAGACCAGACCCACCATCTCCGGATTTACCTTGTTCAAGCCAAACAATTTTATCATCCTCTCCCCTTTGAACAATTTTAATAAGCCTTGCTCTGTCGATTTTGTCGCCATTGTCTTCTACGGCTTGTATTAGCTTTTCTTCTTCTTCATTAGGATTTAAGATATCCGAAAGTGCCATTAGAGCCCCTATGGTCCCTTGAAATGCTCCGCTTACTCCTTTACTCATTTCCCCTACCCCCTTTAAAAGCAACACAGGTTTTACTGGGATAGGATATAACTTCTACTCCTTGATTTTTAAGGCATTCAAAACAGGGATAATTAGCAGACCCATATACAATAATTGTATGTGGATGTAGTACTCTAATTAGCTCAACAAGCCCACCATCAAAACGTTTCCTATCTTCTAACTTTCTCGGACTCCCTCCGACTGTACCAACCGCAACAATACTGTTTGTCGAAATACCATCAAAGCAATATTCCCATGTTTCGGAGGTCCCCCATCTAACATTGTTGATAACGGCGATTCCATTCTTTCCGAGCCAATAACCATACGCACGCATTCTATATGTATTATATATTTTAATCGGTTCGGGGAAGTCTTGATATGTGGAAAAATCTGGAGTAATGACACCTGAGAAATGACGCAAAACCTCGAGTGTCTGGTTACTATTAAACCATATCCCTCGTTGGCCGTCAAACTTGTAGTCATCAATATAAAAACAAACAAAAGAATCCTCCATGAAATCCTTCTTCTTATGACTTATATTTCTTTTGTAAATCGCTTTTGCCTCATCCCATGTAATGATGCTGGTTGGAATGACTGAAGCTGTTGTAGGGCAGAATGGTATATCATGTTCGGTAAACTCAGCCCCATAGCACATAAATGCGTTCCAAACATCCTTACACCCTGTTCTTATTTTCTCTTCCACTTTATTTGTCCTCCTTTTATTTATTAAAACTTCTGTATAATATAATTTGAAATTACAAACAATAGATTGATATTTTTAAATATTTGTATTAAAATCAAACCGTAAATTAAAATATCTATCGCAACTTGCTGTATATATTATTACACTACTGACATAAGATTCGTATCCAACGAATTTACCATCAATTTACCATTAATTTACCATTAATTTACTTACTACGATTATCTTCACTAAATATGGAGGCAATAATATTGGAAGAATTGGTTTTTGCAACTGTACACAAGGAAATTCAAGCTGCCTTTGCTCAAGAAATTTCAGATAAGGATTTAATACTACTCTTATATGATGCCATCATTTCACCTTTAAACCTACTAAATAAAAACGGTGAAACTATCGACATATCGGTCAAAACTGCTAGTGCAATTGTAAATCGGAAACCAGGTGGCGAAGTACTGGAAACCATCCGCATACATTCAAATGCACAAAAAGTAAAAGATACGATAAACGACTATTTTCAGAATTATATTGTCTCTGAATTATTGGATACTTCAGTAGATGATATGATTGAACATCTAAAAAAAATAATTGAAGGAGATGATGAGATAAGTAATTTAATGAAACAAGATTTAAACAATTTAGGAAATAAAGAAACACTTGCTCAATTTTTGTCAAATGTGTTCCTATACTCCCTTTCTCGAAAAAATGTAATCCACACAAAAAATAGGGGGCGCCCTAAAAAAGTGATTACGCCCAATTCAACCCCTGAAAAATACAAACAAATAAAAATAGAAGAAATTCTATTTGCTGAGACACCAACCAAAGAGGAAAAAACATATATTGACGCCTTACTGCACGAATATGGACAACTTGAAGGACTTTCTCAAATTTCCCTTATGCAAGTAGATTCAACGTACCCAAACTACAAAAAAGACTTGACCACCCAACGCACGTATTACTACGCTGCTGAGGCCGTAAGACGAGGGACAAGAGACATCTATTCTAACGGGGAAAATCAGTTTGATTGTCTGAAAAACGAGATGTATGAAGGGATAATCGAAGTTTGGGATGAAAGATATAAAAATGGACAAACACGAATGCGAAACGTCTTTAAGCAAGCATGCCTTGTAAGTCTTGATGGTTGTTTTCTATGTAAAGAAACAACTCTGGTTGGAAATTCACAAAGAAAAGGAGTCTGCCATTTTTTAGTGAATGACGGCCGGATAAATGGGTGGGTGCGTGATGACGACGATGACTCCGTTCAACAGTGAGTTTGAAAATTCATTGAGAGTAATTCTTTTGCTGGATTTATGTGATAAGCCACAGACATTGGACAAACTGTATACACTGGATTTTATTACCGTATACGGTAAGTCGTTTGAAATCACGAATTATAATCTGAACGGAGACAATATGTACATGTTCAGCGAATTTGTCGCCAGACGAGAGTTCGTCATGCACGCAATTAAACTCTTGGTTACAAACGGCATGGTTATTCCAATCAGTTCAAATGATGGAATCGGATATAAAATCACCGGAGAGGGTAAAAAATATGCCGACTTGTTGTCATGTGACTATGCTAAAGAATATAGAAAAGCCGCACAAAAAGCTTTGAAACGATTTGTGAGCTTTTCCGACATGACGATTATAAAATTTATTAGTGACAAATCGCTAAATTCATTACGGAGGGCTGAATGAGCGGGAAACGATTTTATATAAAAGAAATAGACGTTTCCGGACCAAACGTCGAACCTTCTTCAGTCACATTTTCTGACGGAGTCAATATTGTTTATGGCCCTTCTAATACAGGGAAATCATATCTGCTCAAATGCATCGACTTCATGTTTGGTGCGCGAGATGTACCTTTTTCATGCCTTGGAACGGGATACGACACCGTAACAATTCAGATGTTTTCAACTGACGGACACAGTATTCGGATGACGCGAAAAATAGTTGAGGGTAAAAACGGAGAAAAGGGTGCAGGCACAGTCTCTGTCGACAGCACTTTCGACCGCATTGAATCGGGTGATTATAAGCTGGAGGGTAAGGGCGATACATACGGTGTCATTCTTTTGAGACTTCTCGGGATTGACGAACAACAAAAAATAATCGCAAAGAGAGATTACAGCACCAATAATCTGACTTTACGATCGTTTTTCCATTTCTTTTATTTGGATGAAACCAATATTATAAGGCCCGATACCGCCCTCGTTAGTTCTTCCTTTAGCGAGCCGAACGCATGCTTAATGACTTTGCTCTACCTATTGACGGGCAAGAATTTCTCGGAGATTATACCGCAATACACGGACAAACAGATTGAAGAACGTAAGATGCAAAGAGCCGGAGTAAAAGGGTATTTGAATCAAAAATTGTCAGAGATTGCCAGCAAAAAAGAGGAACTGGAGCAAGCATTAAGCTTTGATGACAATGAAATAGAAAAAAAGATTGGGAGTACGCTTAGAGAGATTGAGGAGATTGAATCGGAGATTTCCGAAGCGCTGACGACAAGCAGTAAGAATATTAAACGGCTTGCGTCTATCAGTTCAAAATTGGAAGAGGCATACATCTTAAAAGAGCGTTATGTCGCTCTGCAGTCGCAATATTCATCCGACATTAAAAGATTGGAGTTCGTTAACGAGGGCGAGAAAAATTTCCCCAAAAATAACCTTCCCGTAAAATGCCCGTACTGTGACGCTGAGATAAAAAATCCCTCCTCCAGGATTTCATACGTTTTCATGGTTGAAGCAGAGGCTGCCAAAACGAGATTTCAGCAATCAGATTTACAAGAGGCAATTTCCGATATTGACCAGCAAATCAATTCGCTGGAAAACAAATCTAAAATCCTGAAACAGGCGAATGACGATATCATGCACCGCATCTCTATACAGCTTGGGCCCAAAGTTGCAGAACTCCGAGAGCAGATAGACAAATATAAGAGACTTATCGAGATAAGGCGTGAGATTGACTCATTAGACAAAATTGCCAAGGAATTTAACGAAGACAATTTAAAAATTGATAATGAAAAGGACGAGAAGCCCAAAGAGTTTAAAGCAAAAGACTTCTTCGATGACACTATGTGGAATATGATAAGCAACCATTTTGAAACGATGGTGAAAGCTTGTGAATATCCTGATTGCGTTTCGGCCGAAATGTCTAAGGAAACAGTCGATGCTGTTGTGAACGGCAAACATAAAAAAGACGAAGGCAAAGGATACCGAGCCTTTTTAAACACAATAGTCCTTTTCACTATAATGAAGGTTTTGGAAGAAAAGGCCTTACACAGATTGGGAATCCTCATTGTCGATTCCCCGATTCTCTCATTGAAGGAAAAATATGATTTTGACGAGTCGGATAAGGCAACTCCCGGAATGAAAGAATCACTGTTTAGGTATATTCTTGCGAATTCTGGTGACAACCAGGTAATTATCGCCGAAAACGAGCTGCCCGAGAATGTCGCCTTCAGCGATGCTAACCTTATCCAATTTACTATGGATGAAGAGCGCGGCAGATACGGTTTCATGCATTCTTACGATAAGTCAAAAAATGCAGAATGAAATTACAGCCTTTAAAAGGAGAATGATGGCAAAGGCAATAAGTTATAA
>JAJQAK010000188.1 GCA_021203845.1 Clostridia bacterium
GTGTGATATCCCCAATAATCGTTATATATTACGTCTATGAGGTTCTTTTCCTCAATCAACCTCACGACGTCGCCAGTCATCATGTTTTTATATGCGGCATACTGCTCTATGAGATATATGAAGAATTCCATTTCCCCGCTCATAATCAGCAACACCTCATGTATATGGAATTTCTCGGGTCTCCGGTAATTTTCTCGGACTCCCAGATATCAAGAATTGCCGGTGCACCGAACTGCGTCATGCCCATGTCGACGTTTTCCACAAGCGCGTGTGTCTCGGATTTAACGAAGTCCAAATACGCGTCCATCTCATTCATGTTGTATTTTTCCACAATCATCTTTACGACTTCGTATGTGTAAAAATCGACTGTTTCCGGATCCAGTCTCGTCATACTCTCTCCTCCCCCATATACTTCAAATTGGAAAGGGCCCTCTCCGTTTTGAAAACGTACTGGTCTTTTAGCTTCTGCGAAAGCAAATGCTTTGCGGCGACGTCCTCCGTGGCGATCCCTCTCACGTAAAGACCGATTGTGAACACTGCCCGTTCATCCGCGGCGGGACCTATGACTATGTCGGGGTCGCCGTCCGTGCCCGCGCCCTCACGGTTGGAGACTACGAACCTCAGCCATTCCCTGTCGGGCGATGCAAACGCCAGAACTTTAATCCCGTCTGCATCCGTCTCGTCGAACTCAAACCTCGACACCGCGGGCGTCCCCGTCCCCGCTCTCATGTAAGCGCACCGTGCCCACGTCTTTGCGAGTTCCCTGTCCCGTGTCAGGTAAAATCCCGCACCGAAGTCCAGTGCGTTCGCCGACGCTTCGATTCTCGGCGGATTTTCCACGCCACAGCCTCCGTGATACAAAATCAAGTCTCGCCCTCCTTCATGCGTTCAAAAAAACGAGCCCCGTGGGACCCGCGATTTTTCTACTGTTTTCCTATGTCCTTCCCGTACAGCGCGGAGATGTTGTTGGAATACTTCGTCATCTCCTGGTACGTCTTCATCTGTATGGAGTCTTCCAGCTCACCGAGCTGTTTCGTCTGCTCCCTGGAAAGTTTCGTAGGGATGTCTATTTCCACGGTTATGTAAAGGTTTCCAGTGCCGTTCACGGTCCTGACCCCTTTACCCCTTATCGTGAACACCGTGCCGCTCTTCGTGCCTTCCGGGATAGTGAGCTCTATCATGTCGTCGATTCCGGGAACCTGTATCTTCCCTCCGCAGACGGCGGTCTTGTAGGATATGGGGACCGTGGCGTAGAGGCTCCTGTCGTCTCTTTTGAAGAGTTTGTGCGGTTCCACGGAAAAACGTATGTAGAGATCCCCCGGCTCCCCGTTCGCCACGGCGTTTCCGTATCCCCTCTTCGTGAGATAGGAGTTTTTGTCTATTCCCGCGGGAATGTTCACGCTAAATTTCGTCTCTTTGGATAAAATCCCCCTCCCCCTGCAGTCGGGACACCTGTCGAGAATCTTTTTGCCCGTGCCCTGGCAGTCGGGGCATACCTGGGTCTGTATGGTCTGGCCGAAGATAGTCCTCGTCTGCATCTGAATCTGACCCCTTCCGCCGCACTTTTTGCAGGTTTCCATGGAGGTCCCGTTCTTCGCGCCGGTGCCTCTGCACGAAGGACAGGGCTCGCTGCGCGTGTAGTTCACCTCTCGAGAACACCCCTTTATGGCGTCGAGGAATGAAAGCCTTATCGTGTACTCGAGGTCGCTCCCGCGCGATCTCCTCTGCGTCCTTCCTCCTCCGAACCCGCCGCCGAACATCGTCCCGAAGATATCTCCGAGATCTCCGAATCCCTCGAAGCCCTGTCCGCCCGAGAAGGGGTTCCCGCTCATACCGGGATGTTCGAGCTCGTAGTCGTACCGCTTTCTCTTCTCTTCGTCGGAAAGAGTCGCGTTGGCCTCGTTTATCTCCTTGAATTTTTCCGCGGCAGACTCGTCGCCCGGATTGAAGTCCGGGTGATATTTTTTCGCCAGCTTATGGTACGCGGCCTTTATTTCGTCCTGGGACGCGTTTTTGTCGACGCCCAGTATCTCGTAGTAGTTCTTGTCTTTGTCTGCCATGGCCATTAACCCACTTTACGGCGCACCCGCGAGATGCGCCGTAAAAATATCAGTTTTGTGTCTTGTCTTCAGCTCTGATGGAACTCGGTGTCGTCCCCGCCGTCGTAACCTCCGCCGAAGTCACCTCCGGGGTTCTGTCCGCCGCCCTGCTGATAGATTTTCGCAATCACGGGCTGAATTTCGTTGGAGAGGGTCTCGTACGCGGCCTTTATCCTGTCGTCGTTCTCGCTCGCGAGCTCCTCTTTGGCTCTCGCGACCGCGTCCTCGCAAATCTTCTTGTCGTCGTCGGAGAGCTTGTCGCCCGCCTCTTTGACGGTCTTTTCCACGCTGTCTATGAGGCCTTCCAGGTTGTTCCTGTTGTCGACGGCCTCCTTTCTCTTCTTGTCCTCCTCGGCGTATCTCTCGGCGTCCTTCACGGCGTTCTCGATGTCCTCCTCTGAAAGGTTCGTGGAAGATGTTATGGTTATGTTCGTGCTCTTTCCGGTCCCGAGGTCTTTCGCAGTGACGTTGACGATTCCGTTGGCGTCCACGTCGAACGTCACCTCTATCTGGGGCACGCCTCTGGGTGCCGGAGGGATGTCGGTGAGCATGAACTTGCCGAGCGACTTGTTGTCACGGGCGAACTTTCTTTCGCCCTGCAGGACGTTTATCTCGACGCCGGGCTGGTTGTCCGCCGCGGTGGAGAACACCTGGCTCTTTTTGACGGGGATGGTCGTGTTCCTGTCTATGAGCGGGGTGGATATGCCGCCCAAAGTCTCTATGCCGAGAGTCAGTGGCATTACGTCGAGAAGCAGCACGTCCTTGACGTCTCCGGAAAGAACTCCCGCCTGGTATGCGGCGCCGACTGCCACGCACTCGTCGGGGTTTATGCCTCTGAACGGCTCTTTCCCGGTGACCTGCTTAACCCTCTCGTAAACCGCGGGGATACGCGTGGACCCGCCCACGAATATGACCTTGGAAAGGTCGGAATACTCGAGCCCCGCGTCGGCCATGGCCTTTCTCATGGGCTCTATGGTTCTGTCTATGAGTTCGGACGTCATGGAGTCGAATTTCTGCTTGGAGATGTCCATGTCGAGGTGCTGGGGCACGCCGTCCAGAACTGATATGAAGGGAAGGTTTATGTTCGTGGTGCTCATGCCGGAAAGCTCAATTTTCGCTTTCTCCGCGGCCTCCTTGAGCCTTTGCATGGCGGCCTTATCCTTGGAAAGGTCTATCCCCGTGTCCTTTTTGAAGTTTTCCACCATGTAGTCTATAAGCTTGTTGTCGAAGTCGTCCCCGCCGAGGTGCGTGTCGCCGTTGGTCGCGAGGACCTCCACGACCCCGTCGCCTATGTCGAGGATGGACACGTCGAACGTGCCGCCGCCGAGATCGTATATCATGATCTTCTGGTTGCCTTCCTGCTTGTCGAGGCCGTAAGCGAGAGCCGCGGCCGTGGGCTCGTTGATTATCCTGAGAACTTCGAGACCCGCTATCTTGCCGGCGTCCTTTGTTGCCTGTCTCTGGCTGTCGTTGAAGTACGCGGGGCAGGTGATGACCGCCTGGGTGACCTTCGTCCCGAGATAGCTCTCGGCGTCCGTCTTGAGCTTCGTGAGGATCATCGCCGAGATTTCCTGGGGCGAATACCCTTTGTCGATGTTTACTTTGTAGTTCTCACCCATGTGACGTTTGATGGAGCTTACCGTCTTGTCGGGCTGGGAGATGGCGAGCCTTTTCGCCGCCTGTCCGACGATACGGGAACCGTCGTTTTTGAACGAAACGACGGAGGGTGTGGTTCTCGAACCTTCGCTGTTGGCGATGACGACGGGTTCTCCTCCTTCCATTACGGCCACGCAGGAGTTGGTCGTTCCCAAATCGATTCCTATGATTTTTGCCATAATAATGTTCTCCTTTACCTATGTGCTTATTGTACCGTGACAACTACCTGCGCAAAGCGAATCACCTTTTCGCCCGTCCGATAGCCTTTTTTCAAAACCTGTTTCACCATGTGGGGACTCTCCCCCTCCTCGCACGGAACGCTGATGACTGCTTCCGCGACGTCTTCTTGAAACTCGTCGCCAGGGGCTATGGGTATCTCCGTGACCCCCATGCTCTCCAGTATGGCGTTGAAGTTCTTGATTATCTTTTCTATGCCCTCTTTCGTCTTCGCATCGGCGGCGTCGAGGGCGTATACGAAGCTGTCCGCGACGGGCAGGATCTTTATGAGGGTGTCGCTCATTCCGCTGGCGTATGACGCGGAGGACACGGTCGCGGTCCTCTTGCGATAATTGTCGTACTCCGCGGATACCGAATACCATTTGCGTTTGTAATCCTCGGCAAGAGCCGTCATCTTTTCGAGCTCAGTGGGTTCCGGAGCCTCTTCCACCGTCTCTTCGACGGGAGTATCCTCGGCGGCCACGTTTTCTTCCTTCGCGGCTTCTTTCTCGGCGACATCTTCCTTTTCGATTTCCTTCTTTTTGGCCATTGTCTGCACCTCGAATTTCTTACATTCTATATATAAAGCGCGGCATGGGGTTTCAAACAGCGGAAAGCCATATTTTTTTGAAATTTTTGTCGCCGACCGTTGTTTTGACATACCCATTTGGGATCGATTGACGACATATGCGATGAGTGGTGATTCATCGAAATTCAAATCGAGACTTGATTTCGACCCCTGTTGTGTGCTATACTCTTATTGTGAGAGAAACGTATTGTTATTCAGAGAAGGAGACGAAACATGGGAGATTACCTTAATCCCGGAAACAAAAAATTTCATGATTATGTAAAAGACGATATTTATGTGGATAAAACCGGGCTTATCGCGTATACCAACAGCCACATCTCGAAATCCGGAAAATTCATGTGCGTGACCCGTCCGAGAAGGTTCGGCAAATCGTACATTGCCGACATGCTCACGGCGTACTACAGCCGTGGGTGCGACTCGCACACTTTTTTTGACAATCTGAAAATCGCGGAAGAAGACAGCTATAAAAACCATCTCAACAAATACAACGTCATATATTTCGATGTGTCCCAAATTATTAGTAAAGACGTCGACGCGAAGACTGGTCTTTCGGAGTTGGAAAATGACCTTGTTCACGAACTTGGAAAAGAGCACAGGTTCATGTCCTTCCGTAAGAAAAAACTTATTCCCATGCTCAATAAAGTCTGCAAAAAAACGCATAAGGGTTTCATTTTTATAATTGACGAGTGGGACTGCCCGTTCAGAGAGAGAAAGAACGATTCGGAAAGTCAGGAGCTGTATC
>JAJQAK010000126.1 GCA_021203845.1 Clostridia bacterium
ACGACGCCTTCTTCGTCCCTTCCGGCCGCGCCGAGTACCTCTCCGGTGTTGTCCGTCGCGAACGACGAGCCGTAAAACACGAGCGACGAGCTCTGCCCGCCGTTTTCCCTCGTGGGCTCCACCGTCTCCGTGCCCGTCCTGTTCGCGGCGACGACGGGGACCAGATTTGCCGCGGCGTGGCCCTGCATCACCCTCTGCCAGTGGTCTTTGCTGTCCACCGAGAGGATGGGTTCCGAGCCTATCGCCGTGGGGTAGAAAATTATCTCCGCTCCGTTAATGGAAAGACCCCTTGCCGTTTCTGGAAACCACTGATCCCAGCATATTCCCACGCCGATTTTCCCAAACGACGTGTCAAAAGTCACGAATCCCGTGTTTCCGGGCGTGAAATAGAACTTTTCCTGGTAATAATGGTCGTCAGGAATGTGCGTTTTTCTGTACACTCCGAGCACCTTTCCGCAGTCTATGACGGCGCAGCTGTTGTAGAGCGTCACCCCGTCCTTTTCGTAAAAGGATACCAGCGCGACCACCTTGTTCTCCGCGGTGAAACGCACGAACTCCTTCACCGCGGCGTTCTCACATAAAGGCTCAGCGAAGGCGTAATAATCGTAGTTCCTTTCCTGGCAGAAATACCTCCGCTCGAAAAGCTCCGGCAAAAGTATTATTTTCGCCCCGGCCTTCGCCGCCTCGCCGCTAAGCGTTACGGCCTTTTGTATGTTTTCGTCCCTTTCCGCCGCGCACGGCATCTGCACGGCCGCCACCGTTACCTTTCTCACGTCACACCTCCCCCGCGGGTATCTGCATTGTAAGGCAGTGTATTCCGCCTCCTCCCACCAAAAGGTCCCTCGCGAGAACCCCCGCGATCTTTTTTCCGGGGAAGCACCCCCCTATTATGTCCGCCGCGACGTCGTCGTTCTCGTCCCCGAACCGCGGCACTATCACCGCCGAGTTGCAGACGTAGAAATTTACGTACGACGCTGCGAGAACCTCGCCTTCCTCTCTCTCGTCCTCTCCCTCCTCAAAGGAGAAGCCATCGAGGTCGCGTTTCGTTATTCTCACGGGTTCCTTGGGGAATGGGACCTTCGCGACGTCGAGGCCCGCGGCCTTTAAGACATCGAGATCTTTGCGACATCTCTCGCCCTGCTCGCCCTCCTCCGTCCAGGAAAGAACAACTCTTCCGTCGCCCGTAAAGGCGCATATGTTGTCCACGTGTCCGTCAGTCTCGTCTCCCAAAACCCCGTACGGAAGCCACACGACGCGCCTCGCGCCGAGGTACCGCCTGAGCGTCTCCTCTATTTCGCCTTTATTCATCCCGGGGTTTCTTCCGGGACTCAAGAGGCACTCCTCCGTGACGAGAAGCGTGCCCTTTCCGTCGGAATGAACCGAGCCCCCCTCCAGAACGAAGGGCCTTGCCGACATCGTCTCGCAACTCAAAAGCGCACAGAGCCTCCCCGCGAACGCGTCGTCCGCGCGATAGTCTCTATAAAGCCCGTCGTAGTCCCCGCCCCACGCGTTGAACGCGAAGTCTACGCCCATCACCTTTCCTCCGCCCCTCACGAACACCGGAGATATGTCCCTCGCCCAGCTGTCGTTCGTGGGGATGTTCACGGGGATAACCTTCCCCTCCTCTATGAGGTCGAATAGGTACGTCATCGCCTCGGGGTATTGCCCGGGCGACACGGAAAGATACACCTTCTCCCCCTCGGCAATCAACCTGACAACCCTGGTGAAGGCGGGCCGGGCGTATTTTCCGCCGTGCGGCCACGACCCCGGTCTTTCCGGCCAGATCATCACCGTGGCCTCGTGCCGCCCGTATTCGGCGGGCATCGCAAATTCTGTCACAGTCTCCCCTTGAAGTCCTCGTACGAGAACGTCTTTATTATCTCGCAAACGTCCCCCCTCTTTCTCGCAATCGCGGGAAGCGGCATTCCGTTAAATGTATTATTTTTAACCATTGTGTATATCGCCATGTCGGAGAAGGTGAGCGAGTCCCCCTCTTTCAAAGGCTCGTCGAAGGAGTAGTCGCCTATTGCGTCGCCCGCAAGGCACGTTCTGGACGATAGCCTGTAGGTATATGCTTTTTCTCCCGGCTTTCCCGCGTCTTCGAGGGGAGGACGATACGGCATTTCCAGAACGTCCGGCATGTGGCATTCCGCGGACGTGTCCAAAACGGCGATTTTCATGCCGTTTTCGACGATTTCCAGAACGGTCGTGCGAAGATACCCGGCGTCGAGGGCCACGGCCTCACCGGGCTCAAGGTACACATCGACCCCGTACCTGTCCTGGAGCTCCTTTATAACGCTTTCCAATAGATCTATGTCGTACCCTTCCTTCGTTATGTGGTGTCCGCCGCCGAGGTTGAGCCACTTGACTTTCCGAAGGTGCTTTCCGAAGTCTTTTTCCACGGCCTTGACGGTTTTCGCGAGGTCTTCCGCGCCCTGCTCGCAGAGGGTGTGAAAGTGGATCCCCTCCACGCATTCGGGAAGCCCGTCCGAAAGCTTTTCCGCTGTGACGCCGAGACGTGAGAAAGGGGCGCAGGGGTCGTAAATCCCTCCGCCCTGCGTGGAAAAGCGGGGGTTAATCCTAAGTCCGAGGCTCCTTCCTTCGGCCTTCTCCCCGTATTTTTCCAGCTGACGGAGCGAGTTGAAGACTATGTGATCGCAAAGCCCCGCAATCTCGCCGAACTCTTCTTCCTTGTACGCCGGCGAGAAGACGTGGTTTTCGCCCGTAAAACATTCGGCGGCAAGCTTCGCCTCGTAAAGCCCGCTCGCCGTCGTGCCCGCGAGATACTCCGAGATGAGCGGATAGAAGGCGTAACAAGAAAAAGCCTTTTGTGCGAGCAGCACTTTGCAGCCCGTCCGCCTCTCGACGCCCGCGAGCGTCTCGAGATTTTTTCTGAGCCGGTCCTCGTCCACTATGTAGACGGGGGTCGGAAGATCCTCGACTCTCATCTTCTTCAGTCCACGAGAACGGGGTCTTCCTCCACGGTCCAGGGAAGTCCGTATTTCGTCAAAAGCTCCATGTAGGGGTCCGGGTCGAACTCCTCGCAGTTGTAGACGCCGCTCTTTTGCCACGTGCCGTTCGCGACGAGAAGGGCGCCTATCATCGCGGGGACACCCGTGGTGTAGGATATGGCCTGGGATCCGACTTCTTTGAAACACTCTTCGTGATCGCAGACGTTGTATATGTAGAGGGTCCTGTCTTTCCCGTCCTTTTTGCCAGTGAAGATGCAACCTATGTTTGTCTTGCCCTTCGTCCTCGCGCCCAAAGTCGCGGGGTCCGGAAGAAGGGCCTTAAGGAACTTTATGGGCACTATCTCGCGGCCCTCGAACTCTATGGGGGTCGTCGAGAGCATCCCCACGTCCTGAAGGCAGTTCATGTGCCGAATGTAACTTTCTCCGAACGTCATGAAGAACCTTATCCTTTTGACGCCCTTTATGTTCACGGCGAGGCTCTCGAGCTCCTCGTGGTGGAGAAGATACATGTCCTTTCTGCCCACTCCCGCGAAGTCGTACTCTCTTTTTATCTCGAGCGGCTTCGTCTCGATCCATTTTCCGTTTTCTATGTACGAGCCGTTGGCGGACACCTCGCGAAGGTTGATTTCCGGGTTGAAGTTCGTGGCGAACGCGTACCCGTGGTCTCCCCCGTTGCAGTCGAGGATGTCTATCGTCTCTATTTCGTCGAAGTAGTGTTTCTGCGCGTACGCGCAAAAAACCTGGCTCACCCCCGGATCGAAGCCCGTACCCAGAAGCGCGCAGAGGCCCGCCTTTTCGAACCTCTCCCTCATCGCCCATTGATATGAGTAGTCGAAGTACGCCGTGAAGCCCTTCTCTTTGACCCTTTTTTCGTACGCCGCGCGCCACACGGGGTCGTCCGTGTCCTCGCACTCGTAGTTGGCGGTGTCCACGTAGTGTACCCCGCATTTGAGGCATGCCTCCATTATGGTGAGGTCCTGGTAGGGGAGCGCGACGTTGAGGACGGCGTCCGGTCCGTAGCCCTTTATGACCCGGCAGAGGTCGTCGACGTCTTCCGCGTTCACCGTCGCGGTGGAAAGCTCGGCTTTGCTTTTCCCCTTTATCTCTTCGACGAGACTTATGCATTTGCTCTCCGTGCGGCTCGCTATCATGACGGAGGAAAACTCCCCGGAGGTCGCCGCCTTTATTATGGCGACCCTCGCGACTCCGCCGCATCCTATTACCAGAAGCTTCATTTCTATTCTCCTTCTATTCCGCCTCTTCCTTATCCTTTTCCACCTTTCTCAGCATGTCCTCGACATATTTGGGGAGCATGAAGGCGCCCTTGTGCACGTTCGTCGTGTAGTAGTGCGTATGAATCTTGCGTCCGTTCCAGGTGTCGCAGTCGAGATCTTTAAGGGGGTGATATTTCTTGCTCGCGAACCCGAAAAGCCAGTATCCCGACGAGCACGTGGGAATGTGCGCCTGGTACACCCTCGATATGGGGAAGATGGAGTTCACCTTCTGGTGCATCTTGCAGCACTCGTCCCTGTCCACGTCGTAGAACGGACTGCCGTGCTGGTACACTAGCACGCCCGTCTTGTTGAGGGCCTTGTAGCAGCTCCCGTAAAACTCCCTCGTGAAGAGCCCCTCTGTGGGCCCGAAGGGATCGGTCGAATCGTTTATGACGAGGTCGTACTCGCCTACCTTCCCGCGTATGAACTTGAGTCCGTCCTGGATATAGAGGTTCACCCTCTTGTCCTCGAGGCCCTCCGCGGTCTCGGGAAAATATTTTTTTGAAACGTGCACGAACATCTCGTCCTCTTCGACGACGTCGATTTGCTCCACGTCCTCGTATCTGCACAGCTCTTTCGCGACCCCTCCGTCGCCTCCGCCTATCACGAGCACCTTTTTCACGTGCGGGTGCACGGCCATGGGCACGTGGACCACCATCTCGTCGTATATGAACTCGTCCCTTTCGGAAAAAACGATGTTTCCGTCGAGGGATATGAATTTGCCGAGGTCCTCCGAGTCGAAGACGTCCACCCTCTGGATGTCGCTCACATCCGAAAAGAGCTGCCTTCTGACTCTTATGTTGAGTTTCACGTTGGGCGTGTGTTCGTCCGCGAACCACATTTCGGTCTCGCTCATATGTCCGCCTCCTTTAACGCGTCAGAACGTTGATGTAGTTTACCGAGAAGTCCTCCGTGCCCTGCACCGAGCAGCCCTTCTCCTTGGCATACTCTATGTACTCTATTATGTCTTTGGTTATGAGCTCGCCAGGCGCGAGGATGGGGATCCCCGGGGGATAGCACATCACGAACTCCGTGCATATCTTCCCGGCCGAGTCTCGGAGCGGCACGGACTCCTTGTCGGAGTAGAACGCCTTTCTCGGCGACACCGTGACCTTGGGCGCGAGATACTCCGCCGAAAGCATCCCGCGAGGGTCGCGCTTGTAGTTGCTCCTTATGTCGTCGAGGGCCCCCACGAGCCTTTCTATGTCCTGGAGCCTGTCCCCTATGGAAAGGTACGCGAGCATGTTGGATATGTCCCCGAACTCCACCTGTATGTCGTACTCGTCGCGGAGGATGTCGTACACCTCTATCCCCGCGAGCCCGAGATCCCTCGTGTATATCGCCAGCTTCGTCACGTCGAAGTCGTACACGGACGTGCCGTTTATGAGCTCTTTCCCGAACGCGTAGTAGTCGCCTATCGCGTTTATCTCCTCCCTGGCGTAACCGGCCATGTTGATGACCCTCTCGAAGAGCTCCGGCCCGTTGAGCGCGAGATTCCTCCTCGTGATGTCGAGGCTGGACGTGAGAAGATACGAGGAGCTCGTCGTCTGCATGAGGTTTATTATCTGCCTCACATAGTCAGCGTTCATCCCCGCGTTGAGAAGGAGAATCGAGCTTTGCGTGAGCGAACCGCCGGACTTATGCATGCTCACGGCGGCCATGTCCGCTCCCGCCTGCATGGCGGAAAGCGGCAGCTCGTCGCTGAACGAAAAATGCGTGCCGTGCGCCTCGTCCACGAGAACCTTCATTCCGTGGGAGTGAGCTATGTCCACTATGGACTTAAGATCGGAGCATATCCCGTAGTACGTGGGGTTGTTCACTATGACGGCCACGGCGTCGGGGTTGTTCTCCACGGCCTCCTGGAGCATCCTGGGCTCCATCCCGAGGGCTATGCCGAGCCTCGGCTCCACCTCGGGGTTCACGTAGATGGGTATCGCGCCGTTGAGAATCAGAGAGTTTATGACCGACTTGTGGACGTTTCTCGGGACAATGACCTTCTCGTCCTCCATGCTGCACGACAAAATCATGCTCTGCACGGCCGACGTCGTGCCGCCTACCATGAAGAACGAGTGCGCCGCGCCGAACGCGTCCGCGGCGAGCTCCTCCGCCTCGCGTATGACGGACGAGGGGTGACACAGGTCGTCCAGCGGCTTCATGGAGTTGACGTCTATCCCGACGCATTTCTCCCCCAGAAGCTCCACGAGCTGGGGGTTTCCGCGGCCTCTCTTGTGTCCGGGGACGTCGAAGGGAACTATTCTCTTTTTTCTGAACGCCTCGAGTGCCTCGTAGAGGGGCGCCCTTTCCTGTCTCGCTCTGTCCATCGCCTTCTCCGAACGCAAAAAAAATAAGCGACGTCTTGGGCAGCGTCACTTCAAAATACGCGATATGTCTCTATATCGTATGACTGTGGGTTTAATCAGGAGATAACAAAGCAAATACTTTTACACTCTTATTGATCGTTTCACAAGTGACACTGTAATGTCTTATGATAACGGCTTTAGCCGTACTTATAAAATTTGAGCTCTTAACTCAATCAATAATGCGGAAACGCCCGCCAATAAATATTTGCACATGACCCTGGAGTCATACCTGCAAGCAAAGTATAAAGCTTTGAAAAATCACTGTCAACAAATTTCTTTCCCGTGTTTTTCCGAAAATTTCCGCCCCGCCGACAGGCCTCCTCAAAAGATGCGCGCGAAAATGAAACTTTTCCCGTAATTTTAAAAAAGTTTCATTTTCAGACGGGCGGAAAACGCGTTGACTTGTGCCGGAAGGTGTTGTATACTGACAAAAAAGTCAGTAACATTTTTTTGCAGACAAAAATTTCAGTAACAAACTTGTATGTAAAATCGGAGGAGATCATGACCGGATTTTTGGGAAGGGAAAAAGAGCTTTGTGAGCTTCGCGAAATATTGTCGAAACAAAGCGCGTGCGTGATGATATACGGGGTGAGACGCGTCGGAAAGACGACGCTTCTTCTGCGGGCGACAAAGGAGAGCCCCGACACGACGATATATTACGAGTGTTCCCCGGACACGATGCTCTCCAACGTGAACGATTTTATGGACAAACTTTTCACCCTCGGCGTGATACGAAGGAAGATAGTCGCCGACGGCTTCGACGACGTCTTCGAATATCTTGACGGTCTGGACGGGACCCTCAACATCATAATCGACGAATACCCCTTCCTCAAGAACTCGACCGACGATAAGGTGGTGGACGGCATGTTTCAAAGAATCGCGGACCAGTACCTTTCCCACATCCGACTTTTTGTTCTGGGTTCCTCCGTCGCGGCGATGAGCGAAATCATGGAAAGAGACAACCCGCTTTTCGGAAGATTCGACAAGATAATGGAAATCAGGGAATGGGATTACAGGGAAGCCTCGCTCTGCTACCCGGACCTTACCCCATACGACAAAGTCGCCTTCTTTTCGGTTTTCGGCGGAACGCCTTACGTGAACGTGGCTTTGAACCGAAAAAAATCGCTGAGGAAAAACATATCCGACCTCTTTTTGGCGGACAACGGACGGGCCCGCGTGTACGCGGAGCAGCTCCTCGTGACCACGTCGGCGCAAAAATTCGCCCTGGAAAAGATTCTGAGGGCGATCGGGAACGGAATGGTGAAGTATACCGACATAAAAAGCAAGACGGGCATAGACGACGCAATTCTTTCCCGGAGCCTCAGACTCGGAATCTCCATGGGACTCATAAGAAAGGACTTTCCAGTGAACAGGCCGGACGAAAACAAAAAGGTCAGGTACGAAATATCCGACAACGCCGTGCGCTTTTTCTACACCTTCGTTTCTCCGAATCTTTCAGCCCTGAACGAAATCGGGACGGACGGGGTTTACAAGGAATACATCGAACCAAAGCTCGCGGGCTTTGTCGCGTACAGATTCGAGGAGATTTGCAGGGAGTACTTCGGGCTCATGGCAAAGGGCGACAAACTGGAAGGGGTGAGACGCATAGGGAGATACTATTATGACGACCCGAAGCGAAATGAAAGCGGCGAGTTCGACGTCGTCTTGATGCGTAAAAACACATACGACGTGTATGACGCAAAATACCTCACCGCGCCGATGACGCAAAAGGCGATAGACGAAGAAACGGCCGACATCAAAAAAATCGATGAGTTGGGCGTGGAAAACATAGGCTTCATCTCAGTTTCGGGATTCGAGGAGGGCTGTGAGGGCATACTGATTACGGGGGAGGATCTGTACGGCTGACGGGTGCCGTCGTAAACCCCGGGTGGAAGGCGCATGTTCACCCCCGAGCATCCGGGGGTGTTTTTATGTCGTTTTCCTCCGCACCCGCAGGAAAGCCCACGCTTTGAGCCTTATCATTTCAAAACGTTTCTTTTCTCGGATTTACCGCGACAGAGAACGAAAAGCGACGTTTTCGCGCAGAAATACATAGGAATAAGTGACAGTATTGTTTTATGTTTTATAGGAATAAGTGACATTTTTGTAGCAAAAATTATATTGACAAGTGACAGACTCGCGTCTACAATTATGGCGTAAATCTGCCGCGTCTCCGTGGCGCGGGTCTGCACGGAGGAAAATCATGCTCTACAGAAAAATAGCGTCCGTGATTGAAGAACATCTGAAAACCGAACCGGACGTCATATTGCTCATAGACGGCGCGCGCCAAGTCGGCAAAACATACATCGTGCGGTACGTCGCCGGGAAGCTGTTTCGCAACTTCATAGAAATTAACCTCGCGGACGATTACAACGGAGAGAGGATTTTCGAGAAAGTCAGGACGACGGACGATTTCTACACGATTGTCTCCGCTTTTGCCGGCGACAGAATGAACAAAAAGGAAGACACGCTGATATTTCTCGACGAAATCCAGACATATCCGCATCTCATCGCGATGCTCAAGTTCCTACGGCAGGACGGAAGGTTCACATACATAGCGAGCGGCTCGCTTCTTGGCGTCACTCTCTCCCACGTGCCCTCTATTCCGATGGGGAGCATAGAGACGATCAGAATGTATCCCATGGACCTCGAAGAGTTTCTGATCGCCAACGGAGTGGGCAAAGAGGCGTTGGACGACATGCGTGCGAAATTCCTTTCGCACGAATCCCTGAACGAGGGCCTCCACACGCGCATCCTCGACCTTTTCAAAAGGTATCTTATAGTGGGCGGGCTTCCGGAAGCCGTGAAGACATACGTCGAGGAAAAAAACATACAGAAAATACGAAGATACCAGACGCTCACACACGGTCTCTACGCCGCCGACTCCGCGCAGTACGACTCGGAGCATAAATTACGGATATCGCGAATATACAATCTTATTCCCTCAAATCTCGAAAACAAGAAAAAAAGAGTCGTCATAAACGACATCGAACCGGAACGCCCGCGGGCAAACAGATTCTCGTATTACACCGACGAGTTCGACTACCTCATAAGCGCGGGAATAGCCCTGGACGTGAAGGCGGTGTCCACACCCGTCTTCCCCCTCTGCCAGACGACGACCAAAAATCTCGTGAAGCTTTACATGAGCGACGTCGGTCTTCTGACCAACATCTTTTACGGCACGAACATACAGGCCGTTCTGTACGACGAAAAAAGCATAAAACTCGGCTCCGTCTACGAATGCGTCACGGCGTGCGAGCTGGCGGCCCACGGGTTCGACCTCTTTTACTACGACAACAAAAGCAAAGGGGAGGTTGATTTTCTTGTCGACGACCACAAGTATCTCTGCGCTCTGTCGCTTGAAATAAAGTCCGGCAAGGACTACACGGTTCACGGCGCGCTGTCGGGCTTCGTATCAAACGAAGATTACAACGTCAAACACGGAATAGTGTTCTCCAACAACCGCGAAGTCCGACAAAACGGCAAAATTATCTATTTGCCGATATATGACATCATGTTCATAGAGGAGTTTGACGACGGCAACGCCGACTGGTGAACGGACTATCGTCTTTTCGCGCGATACGGCCTGAACGCTCCGCGATCCATGGCGGGCGGCCCGAAACGGCACACTCACGTAACGTCAAAAATCCAAGGGTCCGGCTGAAGGTTGGAAAAACGGGATTTTGAGGCCACGAAAAGGTTGGAAAAACGCGAATTTTGTGCTGCAATACGAGACGAGGGTGAAACATGGAAAGACTGATAACAAAAGAAATAGCTCATTGGTACAGCCAAAGCAGAAAAAACGCACTGCTTATAGACGGCGCACGCCAGGTAGGAAAGACGTACATCATCCGTGACTTCTGCAAAAAGAACTGCAAGAGCTTTCTGGAAATCAATTTTACGACTGTAACACCGGAAGTACATAAAGGATTTTCCGAAATCTCCTCGTCGGAACAGTTTATAAGCCTCCTGACTCTTCTTTACGGGGACAAACTGGTTCCGGGGAAAACCGTGATTTTTTTGGACGAAATACAGGAGTGTCTGAATCTCATAACGACGGCGAAGTTCCTGGTTGAGGACGGGCGTTTCCGCTACATACTGAGCGGTTCCCTTCTCGGGGTGGAAATGACAAACGTCAGATCGCTTCCCGTGGGATATTTGGACATACTGCACATGTATCCCATGAACTTCATGGAGTTCTGCATGGCCTACGGAGTGGGTCAACCCGTCCTGGATGACTTGAGAAACCGGTTTTGGTCCGAAATACCAATAGACGAAATAGTTCACAAAAGGCTTTCCGAGCTGTACCGACTGTATCTCGTCATCGGGGGGATGCCCGCGGCTGTTCAGGAACATCTTAAGTCACACTCCCTTTACGAAGTGGCGAGAATGCAGCAAAGCATATGCGAAATCTACAAGGCGGACATCTCGAAATACGACAGAAAAAGGAAGCCCGTGCTTGCCAACATATTCGACCTCATTCCGTCGGAGCTGAACTCACAAAACAAACGGTTCGTGTACAACTCCATTTCGGATGACAGGCGGTCCAAATACACGGAGGCTTCTTTCTTCTGGCTCGCGGACGCCGGAATCGCGATACCCGTTTACTGTGCGGACAAGCCGCAATACCCGCTCGAGCTCAGCAAATCGAGAAACCTTTTGAAACTGTTTCTCTGCGACGTCGGTCTTCTCGCCTCAATGTACATGGATGGCATCCAGCAGAAAATCATGCTCGGAGAAAAAGACGTAAATTTCGGTTCCGTTTACGAAAACGCGGTGGCCCAGGAGCTGAAAAGCAACGGACTCACCCCTTACTACTACAATTCCAAAAAATACGGGGAACTCGACCTCGTCGTCGAAATGGACGGAGTCGTCTACCCCATCGAAATCAAATCGGGGAAAAACTACAAGCGTCACAGTGCGCTGAATAACGTCCTGGCCGTTGACGAGTACAGGATAGAAAAGGCGTACGTGTTCACGAACGGCAACGTCGAACATTCCGGCAAAAAAGTCTACATGCCGATATACATGTCCATGTTCATGCAAAACACGCCCATGGGCGAAATGATATATGAGCCGAATCTGGACGGACTGACATAAACGCACTGGACATCAATCAAAAAATCGAAAACCAAAGCACTTCGAAGGTGAATCATGGCAAGCAAAGCCGATTTTGAATCGAGTCTTCAGAAAAAGATGGAAGACCCCGAGTTCATGGCGGAATACGACGCACTCGAACCCGAATACGAAATTTTGAAACTTTTGCCGGAGGCCGAGTCGATGTATACCGCGAGGCAGCTTTCCAAGATAACGGGCCTGTCCGCGCGAAACTTCGCCGACTGAAAAACAACCGCGATCCGTCGCTCAAGGTCATGGCGCGGCTCGCCTCGACGACTGGCCACAGGCTCGTGTGATACGTTTTGAGTGATTTCTTCGGACGCTCTCAAGAACCCGCACACACAAGAAAACCCCGGCTTCCCCGGGGCTTTTGTCTTTGCCGTCGTCACTTTGTGTACGCGGACGCGATGCTCAGGATTATGTCCACCATCTTCTCCATGCTCTTTACGGGCACGTATTCCTTAACGCTGTGGGCGTTGTGTCCGCCGGTGCAAAGATTCGGACAGGGCAGCCCTTTGAACGATAGCCCGGACCCGTCGGTGCCGCCCCTCACGGGGAATATCTTCGGCTCGACGCCGCATTTTCTCATGGCCGCCGCCGCGTTCTCGACGAGATGGAAGTGCGGCTCTATTTTTTCTCCGCAGTTGTAGTACTGGTCCTTCATCTCGAGCGTAACGTAGCCGGGGTACTTTTCCGAGAAAGTTTTCGCGACGCCCTCGACGAAGGCCTTCCTCTCGGTAAAGCGCTTTTTGTCGTGGTCTCTCACTATTCCCTCTATGACGGAGCCTTCCACGTTCCCCTCGACGTGGTTTATGAAGTAGAAGCCCTCCCTCCCTTCCGTCGTCTCGGGACGCTCGACCGCGGGGAAGGCGGACATTATTTCGTTCATTATGCATATCGAGTTGACCATCTTGCCCTTGGCGGAGCCGGGGTGTATGTTGAGGCCGCCCAAAGAAAACGTGAACGCCGCCGCGTTGAACGTCTCGTAGCTTAACTCCCCTATCTCCTCGCCGTCCACGGTGTAGGCGAAGTCGCACCCGAACCTTTCCACGTCGAAGCGCGACGCGCCGTTCCCTATCTCCTCGTCGGGGGTGAACGCGAAGCCTATCTTTCCGTGTCTGAACTCCTTATGGTCGCATATGTATTTCGCGACGGTCATTATCTCGGCGACGCCCGCCTTGTCGTCCGCCCCGAGGACGGTGGTGCCGTCGCTCGTGACTATGTCCCCGCCCTTATAGTTTTCCATCTCGGGAAAATCCGTCGGGGATATGACCGCCCCGGAGGGAAGCATTATATCTCCTCCGCCGTAGGATTTCACCACCTGCGGCTTCACGCCTATGCCGGAGGGCTCACATACGGTGTCCATGTGCGATATGAAGCCGATCGCCGTAGACGAGGGGGCGTTCGCATCTACATACGCGTACACGTATCCGTTCTCGTCCGTTTCGACGTGGGGCACACCCATCTCCTCAAGCTCCCGGGCGAGCATTTTCGCGAGGTCCTTTTGGCACCCGCTGCTCGGCATGACGGAGTCGTTTCCCGGGTCGGACGGGGTGTCCACCCGGACGTAGCGCAAAAACCTGGACAATACGTCTTCCATAATCTCACCTGTCTCTTTTTTTGAACGAGTTGCTCTTTTCGTCGTACGCGTATCCCGCGGTCCAAAGCTTTTCTCTGAGTTGTTCCTCGTCCGCGTCGTTTTCCGCGCAGAAATCCTCGAGGGACGGATTTTTGTCCCTAAGGCACATGTTCACGACGGAAAGGAGCATATCGGCGTCTTTCGGCAAATACATAAAACGCACCTCGCTGAAACGAGTATAGCAAATATTTGTTTGGTTTGCAATCGAGTTGCGTTAAATGTTATAATTCCCCGTAGAGAAAGATTTTGCGAGGCGCATATGGCGGAAAAGGTCGTGGTGGGAATGAGCGGCGGTGTGGACAGCTCCGTGGCGGCGCTCCTTCTGAAACAGCAGGGGTTTGACGTCGTGGGGCTTTTCATGCTCAACTGGGAGGAGAGCGACGAGAACGGCGCGTGTGGGGCGGAAGGCGACTTCGAGGACGTGAGACGTGTGTGCGACGCCCTCGGCATGCCGTACTACAGCGTGAACTTTGCGAAGCAGTACCGGGAAAGCGTCTTTTCCCACTTTCTTTCGGAATACGAAAATGGAAGGACGCCGAACCCGGACGTCCTTTGCAACCGCGAAATAAAGTTCGGACCGTTCAGAGATTACGCGCTCTCCCTCGGCGCGGACTACATCGCGACGGGGCATTTCTGCGGTATAGAACACTCCGGCGGCCGCGTGAGGCTACTAAAGGCCGCGGACGAAACTAAAGACCAGACGTATTTTTTAAACCAGGTGCGGGAGAGCCAGCTCGCGGAAACCCTCTTTCCCCTCTCCGATATGAAAAAGACCGAGGTAAGGCGGCTGGCGGAGGAAAACGGTCTTTCCACGGCGAAAAAAAAGGACTCCACCGGGATATGCTTCATAGGGGAGAGAAACTTCAGAAAGTTCTTGTCGCAGTATCTTCCCGCCAAGAAAGGCGAAATACGCTCTCTGGAGGGCGAGGTCGTGGGGGAGCACATCGGGCTCATGTACTACACGCTCGGACAGAGGAAGGGGCTCGAGCTCGGCGGCAAAAAAGGCGAGGACGGGAGATGGTTCGTCGTGGAAAAGGACCTTGACAGCAACGTCCTATACGTTTCCCACGGGGACGAGGAGCCTCTCATGTCCGACGCGTGCGAAGTTTCTGGCCTCAACTGGATAGGGTTCGAGCCGGAAAAATCCTTCGAGTGCACGGCGAAGTTCAGATACAGACAGGGGGAACAGCCCGTCAGGGTCACTCTGACCGACGCGGGAGCCCGGGTGGACTTCAAAACTCGCCAGCGGGCCGTGACCGAGGGACAGTACGCGGTCTTTTACGACGAAACCGCCTGCCTCGGCGGCGGAGTCATAGATAAAGTCATAAAAAACGTAAAATAATCCCGGCATGAGTTTCGGGCGGCCCGTCTTTCGGACCGCCCTTTATAATGCTCACTTTTCGTGCACGGCCAAGGCTATCGCCCGAGCGAGGTCGCCGAGCGGTCCGTCCGCCTCTTTTCCGTGCTCCGCTATTATCTTCACCATGGCGCTGCCGACTATGGCCCCGTCGGACAGGCCCGCCGCCTCCGCGGCCCTTTCCGGCCCGGATATCCCGAACCCCACACAAACCGGGGTCTTTGTGACCTTGCGGATCCTATTCACGGCTTTTTTTAGGTCAAAGGAGAACCCGTCCCTCACGCCCGTGACGCCGAGAGACGAAACGAGATATATGAAGCCCTCCGACCCCCTGCAGATGGTCTCCGTCCTCTCCTCCGACGTGGGCGCGACCATGTCTATGACGTCCACCCCGTATTTTACGGCGATTTCCTTTATTTCCCCGCTCTCCTCAAAGGGTATGTCCGGCACTATCACACCACACACGCCGGCCTTTCGGCACCTTTCGAAAAACCTTTCATACCCATAAAAATACACGGGGTTCGCGTACGTCATGAAAAGAAGCGGCACGCGCCTTTTTGTCTTTTCCACGGCGAAAAAAATCTTCTCGAGCGTCGCACCGCCCTTCAGCGCCCTCATGCCCGCGGCCTCAATTACCTCGCCCTCCGCCGTGGGGTCGGAAAACGGAATCCCCAGCTCTATCGCGTCGGCGCCGGCCTCCTCCAAAACGCGCACGAACCTCATCGTGGACTCAAGGTCCGGGTCGCCCGCGGTTATGAACGGTATGTACGCCTTTCCTCTCCGGAAGGCCTCCTTCGTCTCAATCATAAATCTCCCTCCCCCTGTATCTCGCTATCGCCTTGACGTCCTTGTCGCCGCGTCCGGAAAGACAGACGATTATGCCGTCTTCTCTCGGATACTCCTTCGCTATCCTCACGGCCGCGGCCAGGGCATGCGAGCTTTCTATCGCGGGGATTATCCCCTCTGCTTTGGACAGCAGCTCGAACGCCTCCACGGCCTCGTCGTCTCGCACGGGAACGTACTCCGCCCTGCCGTCCGCGCGAAGCGCCGCGTGCTCCGGGCCAATCCCCGGATAGTCGAGCCCCGCTGATATGGAGTAGACCGGTGCTATCTGCCCTACCTCCGTCTGGCAGAATATGGATTTCATCCCGTGGAATATCCCCTCCTTTCCGACGGTCATCGTCGCGGCCGTGTCCGGGGTGTCGACGCCCCTTCCCGCGCCCTCGCAGCCTATGAGACGGACGCCCGCGTCGCCTATGAAGTTGTAAAATGCACCAATAGCGTTTGAGCCTCCCCCGACGCAGGCCAGAACCGCCCTCGGAAGTTTCCCCTCCGCCGAAAGGTACTGCTCCCGCGCCTCTTTTGAGATGACTGCCTGGAAATCCCTCACCATCGTGGGGAAGGGGTGAGGGCCCATGACGGACCCGAGAAGGTAGTGCGTGTCGGAGACTCTCCTCGTCCACTCGCGCATGCACTCGTTCACCGCGTCCTTGAGCGTGGCGGTGCCTGACGTCACGGGGCGGACCGAAGCCCCCAGAAGCTCCATTTTGTAGACGTTGAGCGCCTGTCTTCTGACGTCCTCCTCGCCCATGAAAATCTCGCAGTCAAGACCCAGAAGCGCCGCGACCGTCGCCGTGGCCACGCCGTGCTGCCCGGCCCCCGTCTCCGCTATGAGCCTCGTCTTGCCCATGCGCTTTGCCAAAAGCCCCTGTCCCAAGGCGTTGTTTATCTTGTGCGCGCCCGTGTGATTGAGGTCCTCCCTTTTGAGATATATCTTCGCCCCGCCGATTTTTTCCGTGAGATTTTTAGCGAAATAAAGAAGCGACGGCCGTCCAGCGTACGCCTCGAGATACGATTTGAGCTCTTCCCGATAGCTTTCGTCCTCCTTGTAAAAATCGTACGCCGACTCGAGCTCCGTAAGCGCGCTCATAAGCGTTTCCGGGACATACTGCCCGCCGTATTCCCCGAATCTCCCCTTTCTATCCATGTCTTCTCGCCTCCTCAACGAACATCTTTATCTTTTTCGCGTCCTTTCGGCCGTCCGTCTCCACCCCGGACGAGACGTCCACCCCCGCGGGGCGATATCTATCTATCGCTCTACCGACGTTTGCGGGCGTCAGCCCGCCCGCGAGCCACACCGGAAGTCCGAACGCCGACAAGTCGGCGCGGGGTATCCGTCCCCCGCCGTAACCCTTCCTCGGCGTCGCGTCCAAAAGAAGCGCGTCGGCGTTCCGGGGAAATCTTCCCGCGGCAAGGTCCGCGTACGTCACCGTCTTCACGACTTTGATTGTGCTCCTTTTCTTTATCGCGGCGACATATTCCTCGTCCTCTTTCCCATGCAGCTGTACGCATGAAAGATTTGCCCTCTCGGCGCAAGTTAGGACGAATCCCGGGTTCTCGCCAACGAAAACGCCCGCCATAATTATGCGTCCGTCTGCGGCCGCGCGTATCTCACGTGCCGCGGAAAGGGAAACCGAGCGCGAATATCCCGGAGAGAGCACGACGCCTACATAGTCCGGAAGGGCCTCGTTCACGGCGTCCATGACGGAGGTGTCCTTCATGCCGCATATCTTCACCTTAAGCATTCTTTCACCTCGAGCAAGAACCTGTACGCATCGTCCGAGCGCATCGGTGCCTCTCCCATGAGCACCCCGCCGAACCCCTGACGGTAGGCGCGTCTCACGTCGCCCGCGTCCCTTATCCCCGACTCGGTTATAAGCACCCTGTCCGGGGGGACGAGGCCCAAGAATCTTTCCGCCCGCGAAACGTCTACCGAGAAATCGGAAAGGTCCCTGTTGTTCACTCCTATGACCTTCGCGCCCGTTTCGACCGCCCTTTCGATTTCATCTTCCGTGCGGCACTCGCAGAGCGCGTTCATGCCGAGCTCTTTTGCCAGCGCGAGAAAATCGCTCATCTGCGATTCGGAAAGGAGCGGGGAGATGAGAAGCACGGCGTCCGCGCCCAAAGCTCTGCTCTCGTAAATCTGATACTCGTCCAGGGTGAAGTCCTTCCTCAGCATGGGGATATTAACCTTCCCCCTCACTTCCGAAAATATTGCATCGGACCCGAGAAAGTACTTCGGCTCCGTGAGGCACGATATCGCCGCCGCACCGCCCCAGACGTAATCTTTGGCTTTTTGCATGTACGGGAAGTTTTCCGATATGACGCCTTTCGACGGACTCGCCTTCTTAATCTCGCATATGAGGGCGAAACCTGCCTCGCGGAGGGCGTTTTCAAAGGCGAATGGCCCGAGCAGCGACCCCGCGCCGTCCGCGATTTTTCTTTTCACCTCGCATAGCGGCATATCCCTTTTTCTTTGCTCGTATCTTTCCGCGGTGCTTTTCGCGATTTCGCGAAGGATGCTTTTCATCTTTTGAGCTCCTCCCTGTATCTTTCAAAGACTCTTTTCGCCGCGCCGGAGCGGGTCGCCTCCTTCGCCCTCGCGCACGCTTTTTTGAGATCGCCCTCGAGTCCGTACACGTAAAGACACATCGCGGCGTTCACGGCGACCGCGTCGAGGTACGCGCTCTCCCGCCCGTCCAAAACCGACATGAATATTTCGGCGTTTCTTTCCGCGTCCCCGCCGAGGATGTCGCACATTTCGCGCCTTTCCACTCCGAAGTCCTCGGGCTCAAGCTTGTACTCCCTTATCCCGTCTTCGTCCGCCTCGCAACAGACGGTGGAGGAGAAAACGGACACCTCGTCCGTCCCGCCACCGTGCACCGAAACGACCCTTTTGCAGCCGAGATTTTTAAGGGCTTCGCATAGGGGCCTCACGTATTCCGGCGAAAAGACGCCCAGGACCTCGTATTCCGCCCTCGCGGGGTTCGCGAGAGGCCCCAAAATGTTGAATATAGTCCTCGTCCCGAGTTTCGCCCTCACTGGCGCCACATACCTCATCGCGGGATGATAGACCTGCGCGTGCAAAAAGGCCACACCGCAGTCCGAAAAGGCCTTCGCGTTCTCGGCGGGGTCCGCCCTGACGTCCACCCCGAGCCTTTCCAGGATGTCCGCGGCGCCGCATTTCGAGGACACCGACACGTTGCCGTGTTTTGCGACCTTGACTCCGCACGCCGCCGCGACGAACGCCGCGCAGGTGGATATGTTGAACGTCCCGGATTTGTCTCCGCCCGTCCCCACTATGTCGAGACAGTCCGGCCCTATCGCCGTACGGACGGAGTTTTCGCGCATGATGCGCGCGAACGCGCAGATCTCGTCCGTGCTCTCGCCCTTTTGGGCGAGCGCGGAAAGAAACCTCGCCGTCTCTTCTTCTTCCGCCTTTCCGCACATTATTTCCCTCGCGACATTCTCCGCCTCTAAAATCGTGAGGTCTTCGCCCCTCGTTACTTTCTCTATCGTTTCAACCGTCATAACCGCTCTCCTCCAGGTTCAAAAAATTTTCTATCACCCTCGTCCCCGCCGGGGTGAGATACGACTCCGGGTGAAACTGCACGCCGTAAATCTCCTTTCCTTTCACCCTGACTCCCATAATCTCGCCGTCTGCCGCCGTCGCGGTGACGGAAAGGGTACCGGGAATATTTCGCGCCGCGAGGGAGTGGTACCTCGCCGCCTCTATTTTATTTCCGAGGCCTTCGAATATCGGACACTCCGCGTCTATTCTTATCTCGTCGCGCACGCCGTGAGCAATTCTTTTCGCGTACGTTATCTCCGCCCCGTAGGCCTCGCATATCGCCTGATGCCCGAGACACACGCCTAAAATCGCGGCTTTCCCTGCGAAATACAGGCTCGTCCTCTCGCAGATTCCGGCCTTTTCGGGTCTTCCCGGTCCCGGGGACAAAATTATGTGCGTGGGTGCAAATCTCCTTTCCACCTCCTCGCACGGCATGTCGTCGCATCTTATCACGCTGACCCCAGAATCCAGCACCCCAACCGCCTGATAGAGGTTGTACGAAAAGCTGTCGTAGTTGTCCACGATTATTATCCGCCTTTCTTTCATGTCACTTCGCTCCCTCTCTTACCGCGTCCATCACCGCCGAAGCCTTGTTCACGCTTTCCCTGTATTCCTCCTCGGAAACGCTCCCATCCACGACGCCTCCTCCCGCGGAAACGGAAATTTCGTTCCCTTTTTTTACTGCCGTCCTTATCGCTATGCAAAAATCCCCGTCTCCCGTGTACGAGACGTATCCGACCGCACCGCCGTATATCCCCCTGGGAACGTCCCCCTCCAGCTCGCGAATGATTTCCACGGCCCGTCTCTTGGGGGCTCCCGACAGGGTTCCCGCGGGGAGCGTCGCCCTAAGCGCGTCTGTCGCCCCCTTGCCGTCCTGAAGAACGCCCCTCACCCTGCTAGTCATGTGCATGACGCGGGAAAATCTGAAGATTTTTTTGTAGTCCGCGACCTCCACCGTACCGAACCTGCATATCTTCCCGAGGTCGTTTCTTCCGAGGTCGACGAGCATGTCGTGCTCCGCGTTCTCCTTTTCCGACGCGCGGAGTTCTTCTTCGAGTTTTTTGTCCTCGTCTTCGTCCCTTCCGCGTCTTCTCGTGCCCGCTATGGGGAAAGTTTCCACGACGTCGCCGGTTTTTTTGACGAGGGTTTCGGGCGAGGCCCCCGCTATCTCCAGATTGCATGCTTTTAAGTATATCATGTACGGAGACGGGTTTTTCTCCCCCATGACCATGTACGCGGGAAACATCGATCCCTTCGCCCGGGCCCGCCACGTGTTCGCGGGAACGCACTGAAAGATGTCGCCCTCCTTTATGTGTCTTTTCGCCCGCTCGACCTTTTCGCAGTACTCGGCCTCAGTGTACGCCGGAGAGAAATCGGACAGAAGTTCGAGCTTTCCCGGGCTCTCCCCTTTCCCGCAGATTAGTTTCCCCTCCGTCTCCTCTATCCTTTTTCGTGCCTCCAGGTACTCCTCCCCCACGTTGACGTCCCCCGTGAGCGGGATGTTCACTATGACGTACACCTTCCCCGCGGGATTGTCGTAGGCTATCACTTCGTCGAAAAGCCAGAGGTGCGCGTCCCCGAGCTCACCCGCGGGCATATCAATCTTCTGCCCGTACTTGAAGTACTCGAAGGCGAAGTACCCCACGAGCCCTCCGGAGAAGGGGACGACGCACGCCGGGGAGCGGTACCCCGCGAGAAACCCGCGGATCGCGGCGTCCGGGTCCTTCGTCTCGAACTCCCTTATCTCGTCGTCCGTCACGGTCACCTTCCCGTCGCGCACGTAAATCTGCGCCCTGGGGTCAGTCCCTATGAACGAATAGTGCGCCTGCCGCTCGCTCCCCTCGCGGCTTTCCAAAAGGAAACTCGTGCCTTTGTGGCCGATTCTTTTGTAGGCCTCCGCGGGCGACGCGACGCCGGACTCCAGCTCCCCGGTCACGGGGAACACCGTGAATCCTTCGACCTTTGCCTTGTTTACTTCGTTTATCGTGGTGATTACCATTCCGCCCTCCAGTTTTTTTCGTTGAAAAAAGCCCTCGACAATTGCTTGTCAAGGGCGTAAATTCCGTTACGCTGTGCCACCTTGCTTCGACGGCCGAAGGCCGTCCTCATTTACAGGGAACCATCATTCCCCGCCACTTAACGCGTGTCTCACGTCGGCGCATTTGACGCCGCCCTCCGCAGTCCATATTACGCGAAACTGTTCCGTGCGGCTTTCACCGTCCCGCACTCGCTGTGAGACCTCGTATCGTCTTTTTTCTGCATCAAAGGTTTGTGTGCTTATTCGGTTTTCTAAAGCATACCAAATAAAAAATCGTCCGTCAACGGCTTTTTAACAAAAAGTTTCAACGCGTTTTTTGTGGAATTGCAAAGATTCTTCCTATGTTCCCGGCGTTTCCCGTGTGCCCCGGACGGGTTCTCCCGAAAACTTAAGTCGATACAAGTGAGAAAAAGCCTCGGCCTTACCGAGGTTTTTTTCTGCTTGTATCAGACGCTTGTGGCGCGACTTCCTTTCGGAGCCGTTACGCTCCCCGAGGCTTTGACAGACTTCCCGTCCACTCCCGGGCGCCCTGCGGTATGTAAACAAACGCAACTTATTATTCTCTCTCCGTCACCCGCCGTTGCCCGCGGGGCGTTTCATCTTAAGTATGTGCGATTTCCTCTCGGTCTTTTTTTGAGCCTCAAGGCTTGGCGGCAAATCCGCCCGTCACAGCCGCAACGCGTGACGGGGCAACCTCCGAATGGATTCGGAATTCCCCCGTTGCCCGTGGGGTAGCCGTTAAATAACGGCAGCAAGTTACAGGTTCGTGGCGCAACTTCCTTTCAGAGCCTTTACGCTCCCCGAGGCTTTGACGGTTTCTCGTCCGCTCCCAGGCGCCCTGTGGTACGACACGCAACTGATGTTTTCTCTCCGCTGTCCCGCCGTTGCGCACGGAACACGTCTCCTTTTTGTTGTAAGCGGATCTTCCTCTTGAAACACCCCTGTGTCCCCCGAGGCATCGGCAGGGTCACTGCCGGCTCCCGTCCGTTTTCGGTACTGTATTAAATTTGCGTGCACACAAAATTCAATTCGTTTGGGTTTCTCTCTTGTAACACCGCATTCCGATGTTTTTGATGTTCACGGCGGCGTTGACGTCCCTGTCAAGGAACGTGCCGCACTGCGGACACGTCCAGCTTCTGATTTTCAGGCTCTTCTGGTCGTATTCTTTTCCGCAGACGTTGCATACGTAGGTAGTCTTTGCGTTGGACGGAATGAAATATACGACCTTCCCCGCCTTCTTCGCCTGATGGACGAGAAGCCTTCGGAATTCGTCGAAGGCGGCGGCGTACACGGCACACCGGCGGCCTTTCCCCGGCGTCTCCTTCGAGCCGTCCCTCTTTCCTATCGCCATCTCCTCCATGCTCAGGGTTTCCAGGAAAATATAGTCGTAATTTTCTATAAGACGGTGAACTTCTTTGTTCAGAACGTTTCTTCTCTCGTTGACAATCCTTTCCTCTATCTTGCGGATTTCGAGAAGTTCCTCTTTCAGATTGCCGGAGCCCTTCTCCTTTCTTGCTATCACCCTCTGTGTCTCTCTGCGTCTCTTGTCCAGTTTGTGGTTTTTCCCGGTAAAATCCGGCGAGTAGCCTTCGCTGTCGATAAAGAGCCTGTAGGGGCTGTAATCCAATCCCACCGCCTTGCTCTCGTCCAGCGTCCCGGCCCCGCGACGCGGCATTGTTTCGTACAGAAGATCCAGGAAATACTTTCCCGTGTCGCTTCTTTTGATTCGGATCTTCTTGATGCTCGCCAAGTCCGGGAACGGCATGTAAATCTTGGCATCGATTTCACCGATTTTGCATATCCAAAGACGGTTTTCGCCGATTCGCTTAACCTTGGAATACCCGTCCAGATCGTTGGTTATGCTCACACACCTGACGCCATGCGGATTTTTCGTCTTAGGAATGTCCTCCTCTTTATGAGTTGCCACATACTTCTCGAATCTCTCGCACAGCGTGTATATGAGGTTCATGTAGACGGTAAACTCCGTATCCTTCAGATGCTCGTATCCGGGCCTGTTCGTGTATGTCGTAATGCGTGGCATCTGATTCAATTCCTTTGCGGACATCCAGGGCTTGCATTTGTTTTGCTCGATAAACGCGAGCTTGTCCGCCAAAACCATATTCCACAGTTCCACGCAGTTGCCGAACCATTTTTCTAACATCGCCTTCTGCTCCGCCGTCGGGAGCAAAAGACAGGTCGCCGTGGTCACAATTTTCTTTTCCT
>JAJQAK010000068.1 GCA_021203845.1 Clostridia bacterium
TCATAATCGTTGTCGCCATCGCCTACGACCAACCTTTGCAAAATGTCGCCGCATTCGCGGCATACGTCGTACACGACGAAGACCCCGTCCTCGTACGCGAGAATCATCTCATCTGCGTGCTCGTAATAGAAATATAGGTACGTTTCAATCCGTCTGCAGTATCCCCGGTCGGAGATGACGTGCCCGTATATGTCCTCGGTTACAGCACCGTTCGTGACCCGGAGATTCTCCGAGGTGGTTTCAGAGACGTAAATCACGCCGGTGAAGGAGTCGTCGACACGGAAGGAAGACCCGTAAAGGTTACCGTGTTCCTCCCCCTTTGCGTCAACTCTCGTGGAGTTGTGTCCGAGGAAGAAGTCGCCGTAAAAATACGCCCTTGTGACATACTGTATGACGCCGTACGTTTCGCCGGTTGTGTTCCAGGCTATGGTTCCGCCGTAGAAGTATCCGGTCCCCGCGGAAATCTGTATGAATCCCCTGTCGGAGGCGTCCTGGTAGTTGTAGGATATTTCCACCCTGTCGTACATAGCGAAAGTTTTCGCAGAAAAGGACATGTATATGAGACGGTCGTATCCGTCTTTTCCTACGTAGTTTCCGGAGATGGCCACTCCCGCCTCGTACGCGTCCGGGTTGATTTCTTCAAGATAGGAAAGGATGCCCTCGTCGTCCGTGCCGAGGTATAGGCTCGACGACCCGTCGGCGCTTATTATCTCGCCGTTTGCGCCTTCCGTCACGTTCGCCGCGATTACGCCGCCGTATATGTACATGTAGCCGTTCGACGAGCCTATCGCGGCGGCTCCGCCCTCCGTGTTGGAGTTGCCGGATACCGACCCTCCGTACATGTAGAGGCTGGGGTTGCCGCCCCCGCTCGTCATGTAGATCCCGGGGCCCGCCCCGTTTAGAACGACGGAACCGCCGTACATATTGAGAACGCCCGCCCCGGAGACATGTATCGCCCCGACGGAGACACCGTCGCTATGCCCGGTTATACCGCCAGATGTGTAGGAGTTCCACTGTTTTTCGCCCGTGTCCATGTCGGCTATGGTCGCGTAGTACGTCGTGAAGGTCCCGTCGCCGTTGTCGACGACCGCAGCGTCTCCCTCATACTCTATGCCGAAGGCGTATACCTCCGTCGAATCGTACAAGTAGAGCGTCCCCGAGACCTTAATCGCGGAGTCGGGCGAAGGGGCGTTTATCGCGTGCCCGTTGAAATCGAGAGCGAGATATTCACCGCTCCCCACGGTGAGTGTTTCCGTCGGGGAGACGTCGGCGTTGAGAACTATCGTGTTCACGCCGTCCGGGTCGGAGGATATCGCCGCCGCCCAGGCGTCCTCTATCGACGCGTAATATGTCTCGCCGCCCTCGGCATCCTTCACGATGACGAAAATCTCGCCGGACGGAATTATGACGACGTATCTCGAAGCCGAATAGTAGACGAAGTAATCGTCCGCGTCGACGTCGAGGAAGAAATACCTGTACGCGGACCTGTACCTTGTCGTGGTGGTCTCCTCGGAGGTTATCTGTGTCTGCGAGGAGTCAGCGAAAGACACGCCTATGTACGCGTCGCCGGAAAGCGTCCCCGCGAGGACTATGTAATTGTCTTTGGAAAGAAGGACGTTCTCCTCAATCCCTTTAGCCGTGTTGTCCCTTATGACCGCCTCGCCGGAGACGGAAAGTGTTCCCAAAGCGTACACGCCGCCGCCCATGGAGGCCGCCGTGTTGAAAGATATCTCCGCGCCGGACACGAGAAGATCCGAACCGCTTTCAAGATACACGCCGCCGCCGTATCCCGCGGAAACGTTTTGTGAGACAATGCCGCCCGTGAGCGAGAAGGACGCTCCGGAAGATACGTATACTCCCGCTCCGCCGTAGCCCGAAGATTCTGCACTGTTGGAATAGATTTTTCCGCCCGTGAACATAACGCTGCCGGATTTGACATATATACCGCCGCCGATCGTGCCCGCCTCGTTGTAGCCCACGAACGCGTCGACGGTCACGGATTCCGTGGTTTCCAGGTATATCCCGCCACCGGATGTTTTGGACGTGTTGTACTCGATGTTGGCGCCGTTTATCGTGACCGAACCCGTGGCACCCCAGGGAACGACGCTTATTCCGCCGCCGATGCCCCCCGATGTGTTGCCGGAAATGACCGGGGTTACCTCAACCAATTCCGCTTCAGACGTATCTGAGGGCGAGCCGATGTAAAGGACGAAATCGTTCGTCACGTAAATGCCGCCGTAATTTGCCGAACCGTTGCCCGACACAATCCCGCCGTACATGTTGAACGTGGCGTAGCCCACCGTCACGCCGCCGCCCAGGGACAACGCCGCGTCGGAACCGTTGCCGGATATGGAGCCGCCGTACATGTTGAATACGGTCGTTGCCACTTTCGAACTGTCGCCCCCCTCGACGCATACCGCACCGTAAAGCTCCGAGTTGAGAACTATGGAGCCGCCGAACATGTCGAACTTTCCGTTCTTCACATAGATCGCGCCGTACGATCTCCCGACGGTGCCGCCGCTCGATGCTGTGATTGCGCCCGACGTATAGGAATAGAGGGACGTCGCGCACGTGTCGGGGTCTGACTCCCTGTATATAGT
Source organism: Clostridia bacterium (assembly GCA_021203845.1). GTDB lineage: Bacteria > Bacillota > Clostridia > Christensenellales > Borkfalkiaceae > Coproplasma. Next base: position 2,601 of record JAJQAK010000068.1, read on the forward strand.
CGTGAACGTCCCGTCGCCGTTGTCGTACACTCCCTCGGATTTCTCACCGGAGTACTTAGAATAATACCCCGTGGAGTCGTCCAGGGAGAGATACCCGTTCACGGTGAAAGCGCGCTCGTTCGTCGAACTCAATATTATGCTGTGTCCGTTGAGATCGATGTTAAGATACTCCCCGGAAGATATGCCGTACCCGACGCTGCCGCTATTTGAGCCGTATATATCGTCGTAGTACACGTCGCGCATGAGAACGACCGTCCCGGCCGCGTTTTCCGAATCTGCCTTGGCCGCGTCAAGAGCGTCCTCGTAGGTCGAAGCCAGCCCAAAAGTGCCGTTCCCGTATCTGACGACGGCCGCGGCGCCCTCCGCCGATATAATCTCGACGTATCCGCCCGCGGAAGAATATCCGACGGTGAGCGCGTCGTCGTCCGGATGGAAGTGTGTGTAAGAATTGAGATAATGACTCGTCCCGGACTCGGCAGAAGTCACCTGCGTGCCCGACGAGAGCGTGAACCCTACGTACGAGCCCCTCTCGAGGTCGGAGACGAGGTTTATGTACTGACCTTGTATGAGAACGACGTTGCTGTCATTTCCGCTTGTAAGCACGTTGTCGCGGATGACCGCCTTCCCTCCCACTTCCACGACGCAAATGTCGTGGCAAGTGCAGGTCTGAGTGAACACGCCTGCGGCACCTGTCCCCGCGGAGTTCTCGCGTATCTCGCCGCCGGTCATAGTGAACGAGGAGCCGTGCCCGAGATATACGCCCGCTCCGTATGATACGGCCGTGTTGCGGGCTATCTCGCCGTCCGCCATGACAAACGACGCGTTGTAGTTGACAAGGATTCCGCCGCCGCCCCAACTTGTGCCGTTTGAAACGTTATCCGTTATGTGACCGCCGGTCATCGTCATTGAAGCGTTCTCTCTTACGTTGATTCCGCCGCCGTCGCCCGACGCCGTGTTTCCAGACACATATCCGCCGTTCATGTACACGTCACCGAACGAGTATATGCCGCCGCCGTAGGAGGCTGTGTTATTGTAAACGAAGCCGTCTTCGATAACAAGGGTCGTGCCGGCGCTCATGTATATACCGCCGCCGTAGTATCTGGTCGTCGAGTTGTTCACCACGCCGCCGTCGTAGATGTACACGTCGCCGTAAGAGTATACGCCGCCGCCGTACGCAGCGCTGTTCCCGTCTATCGTGCCGCCTTCCACGTACAGGGTCCCCGAAGCGATGTAGACCCCGCCGCCGTAGTCCGCGGTATTTCCGGAAACTTTGCCGCCGTAAAGGTGAACCTCGCCGCCTCTCGACGTGATGTAGATCCCTCCGCCGTCGGAAGACGCCGTGTTATAAGAGATCTCCCCGCCGTACATGTTGAAGGTGCCGCCGTAGTCCACGGCAACGCCGCCGCCGTAATGGGACCGGGATGTGTTGTTCGTTATAGTACCGCCGTACATGTTGAAAACGGCCGTGCCGTTCTCGTTATTGACGAGTACCGCGCCCGCGCCGTACGTGGAGCTCGTGGAGACGTTGCCTTGCACCGTTCCGCCGTACATGTTGAACTCGCCGCGGACGTAGAACGCGCCGCCGTGGTCTGCCGCCGTGTTGTTCGCGAAGTATCCGCCGCGAACGTTAAGTTTCGCGTCCGACCATGTGTAAATCGCGCCTCCGTTCGTGACGGAGTTGAACTCGAAGTGTCCGCCGTAAACATCACAGACGGTACTCGTGTTGAGCGCGAGACCGCCGCCGTAGTAAGCCGTGTTGTGCGAGAAGACGGTCGGAACGTCGGTATCCTCGTATACGTAAAGGTTCACCCCGCTGTATGTGTACACCGCGCCGCCGTACTGATTCGGGGTGACCGTGTTCGACGTGACTATCCCGCCGTAGATGTACGCGTCCGTGTTGTATCCGAAGTACAGCGCCGAGGCGTGCCTCGTCGTGGTGTTTCCGGAAATTGACCCGCCGTACATCGCGAAATACGCGCTCGTCGCAGTCGAATTGCCGCCTCTGACGTATACGCCGCCGCCGTAACAGTGTGTGTTTCCGGTAATCGTGCCGCCGTAGATGTTGAGGGCCCCGTTCTCTCCTACGTATATCGCGCCGTAGTATTGGGTGCTGTTCGTCGTGTTCGTGCCGCCGTAAATTGCTCCCGACGTGTATGAATAGGCGGAAGTTTCGAGCGTGATCTCGTCCGTCATTTTGTATATCGTGGTGAACGTCCCGTCGTCGTTTTGATAGACTCCCGGTTCGAGGTTCCCCGTGTATGTCTCGTAAACTCCCGAGGAGTCGGTGAGATTGAGCGTGCCGTAAACCCTGAACGCCCTGTATGCGTCCGAGTCGAGCTCTATGTTGTGTCCGTTGAGGTCAATCGTCAGCTCGACGCCCGAGCCCACCTCGTACCACACGTTGCCACCGAAATCGCAGTCGGACCACACGACGTCGTCGTAGAGAATCATCGTGTCCCCGCTGACGGCACCCGAGAGAGCCTCCTCAGCGGAGGATGAAACTTCTATGCTGCCGTCCGCGTGCTCGACAATGACCGCTCCCGCCTCAAAAGAGAGGATCTCGACGTAGCTCCCGTTTTTGTATCCGA
>JAJQAK010000120.1 GCA_021203845.1 Clostridia bacterium
AGTTCGCTTACCTCGTCGCGGAAGAGTATTACAACGACTATCTCGAACTTCCCGCCGGAGACGGATTTGCCGACGTGGGATACATTCCCAAAAACAGCGAAAACCCCGCCTATCCCCCTATGGTCGTGGAACTCAAAGTCGACAAATCGGCGGATGGAGCTCTCGCACAGATAGAAGAAAAAGAATACTACAACTTCATGCCCAATTACCACGGCGAAGTCATACTCGTCGGGATAAACTACGACAACAAGACAAAGGAACACACGTGCGTAATAAGAAGGACGGTCAAATGATACACCGTCTGTTTTCCCACATCGCGTCGTCATAACGGCGAAACACGACGCCGGCAAAATCATGCCGTCCAAATAAGTAAAATCAAAGAACGCGGTCAATTTTACGGGCCGCGTCCTTTTTTTACCAATCCCTTTCATCTCACGCACCCGTATGGGATGCGAGACAATTTATTCCGAAAAAGACAGTGAACAGCAATTAGTCGGCGAGCAGGAACATTGCAAGGAACAGTATTCCGATAACCCACGTCGCGATGGATATTTTCTTGATTTTACCCGTGCAGATTTTGACAAGGATGTAAGTGATGATTCCGATGCCTATCCCCTTGGAGATGGAGTATCCGAGGATCATCGTGATGAACGTCATGAAAGCGACCAAAGACTCCGCGGGATCGCTCCAACGAATTTTGGTAACAGACGACATCATAAGCACACCGACCCAGATGAGCGCGGTTGCCGTCGCACAGGAAGGAATAATCTTCGCGATGGGCGAGAGGAACATTACGACTACGAAACATAGCCCTACGACGAGTGCCGTGAATCCCGTTCTGCCGCCCGCGGACACGCCGGAGGAAGCTTCGACGAACGTCGTCACGGTGGAAGTTCCGGCAACAGATCCGACGCATGTGGCTATGGCATCGGCCAGCATCATCCTGTTCATGTTGAGAGGAACGCCCTTCTCGTCCAAAAGATTGCCCTTGGAACATGCGCCGTAAAGCGTGCCTATCGTATCGAACATGTCGAGCATACAAAGGCTGAGTGCCGAGGTGATGAGAAGAACAACCAACGATCCGACTGTGTTGCCGTCTTGATTAAGATATCCGCTGAAATTGAATCCGTCGCTGAATACTTTGCCGACGGAGTTCTGTCCCCAGGATTTGAACGCGCTGAACGGATTCGACCACGTAATGGAACTGAACATCGCTCTGCTGCTGGCTGCGGAGTTCATAACTTCATCTATAATTTCTTCGTATTCCCCGGTGAGTTCATTAAAAACATATGTGCCGGTTCCGATATATTCGGTAGAAGGTGTGCACGCGGCACTTATCGCGTTCAAAATATAATATAACGCCGCCGTAATCAAAATACCCCACAAAACGGCTCCCTTGACTTTCTTCTTGGACATTACCGCTATGGCAATCACACCGAGAATCGCGCAAAGTGCCGGAATCATAGCGTAGAACGTGTTGTCGCCCAAAACGTTGAAGGAAATAAACGCTGTAAGTGTGGAATCGTTGGCGACAATGACACCTGCGTCCTGGAAACCCAAAAATGCGATAAACAGTCCAATGCCGACCGGTATCGCGTAACGTACCCCCTTAGGAATCGCACCAAATATTTTCTCTCTGAGCCCCGTAGCGGTAAGTACCACGAATATGACGCCGTCCAGCAATACGAAAACCATCGAATTCGCATAGGAAAGTCCGGCGGAGAACACAAGAGTATAAACGACGAACGCGTTCACACCCATGCCGGACGCCATGGCCAGCGGCATTTTTGCCAAAAACGCCATAAGCAAAGTACCTACAATAGCGCCAAGGGCAGTAGCTATGTACGCGGCGTCATATGCAGCATCCCAGCCTATGCCGTAACTGGCGTCGATTGCATCGGCAAACATGGAAGAGTTGACCATCATGATGTAAACCATTGACATGAAGGTAACCAATCCGGCGATGACTTCCGTCCTGAATCTGGACTGCGCTTTAGAAATCCCAAAGAAATCGTCTACCTTACCCCAAAAACCGGAATGATGGGGATGGCCGTCGCTCATCTCACCGCCGCCGGGATTCTCTCCGGTTTCGGCAGGGGCGTCAGCGGGAATTGTTACGTCCTCTGCGGACATCTCTTTCTCGTCGCTCATCAATGTACTCCTGAAATATTTTTTTCACCGGTTTGTCACAATCAAAAAATTAAAAATGCGGCCAGAAATTCCTACCGCTTTTTTTCCTCCGATGTAACAAATCCTTTGATGTTTTTATTGTACATTATGACGCCCCGTCACGCAAACGATTAGACGTCCGAAACGCCAAAAAAATCATAATTTCTGGTTATTATCGGCATAAAATTTTGTGTATGTATTATTTTTAACCAAAACAACAAATTACACATCATTATGTGGGCAAAATTAACGCACACCACAAAATGTTGACATCCCGCAATTCGGGCGAACTCCCCTGAAATCCACCGATTCCGACGTTTTCAAGGCCCGCGGAAAGGGTACGAAACGTACCCCAAAGCGGGGAAATTAACGCACAAAAAAGCCGGCATTTGAGGACGAAAATCCCGCCTGCCGGCTTATGTTCAAAACCATAATCTCGCTACTTCGCGATCTCGTCCAGAAGGTACATCTCGTCCTCCATGAACTCGGCAACCTCCTCGGGAGAAAGCTTTTTGAACGCCAAAAGCGCGAGTTTATAAATGTGCCTCACAGCGAACTTCTGTTTATCCTCGGGCATGTCCTTAATCTTGCCGACCTGAGGATTCGCGGTGTTGACAATCATCGTGTAGTTGAGGTCGCCTTCCGACATCCCGTAGAACGCGCCCATTTCGGAATAGCGCCTCATGTACTCATCGACGTTGATTATCGCGGGGGTCTTTGTGTCCCTGAGGGCCTCGGTCTTGACCGTAACTCTTTCGCTGTCTATGCCGCTTTTGAAGATTTCTATGAGCGCGCTGTCCTCCGCCATGCCGTCGCCCTTGAGCGCCGAGTCGACGTCCGCGTCGATTCTCACGAACTTGACCTTGTCGGGTAACTTGTACTCGATGTAGTTTATGAAGTGAGGGTCGATGTAGTTGTCGCAGCAGATGGCGTTGAGTCCCGCGTCCTTGAACATCTTTATGTACTGGGCCTGCTGGTCGGCGTCCGACACGTAGTAGACGGTCTTCGCCTTGGACTCGGGATCTTCCTCCGCGCCTTCCGAAGCGGGCTCTTCCGCGGGAGCGGACTCTTTCGCCGTCTCCTCGGGGCCTATGGCGTCCTTCACGGAAATGAAGTTGCCGTTTATGTCCTTATATATAATGATGCCGTCGACCATCTTGTAGAACTCGTCGTCCTTTATGCAGCCGTACTTTATGAAGTTCGCGATGTCGTCCCACGCGGCCTCGTACTTCTCCCTGTCCTTTTTATACAGGGAGTTGAGCTTGTCGGCGACCTTCTTCGTGATGTGCTTTGCGATCTTCTGAACCTGTTTGTCGTTCTGAAGAAAGCTCCTCGAAACGTTCAAAGGGATGTCCGGGCAGTCTATGACGCCGTTCAAAAGCATCAGGAACTCGGGGATGACTTCCTTTATGTTGTCGGCTATGAACACGCGGTTGCAGTATAGTTTCACTTTCCCGCGCTCGAGCTCGACTTTATTGCGCACCTTGGGGAAATAGAGAATTCCCTTGACGTTTATGGGGTAGTCCATGTTGAGGTGAACCCAGAACACGGGGTCGTTGTAATCCATGAAGGTGTCCGTGTAGAATTTTTTGTAGTCCTCGTCCGTGCAGTCCTTGGGACTACGCATGTAGAGCGGGGTCGTGTCGTTTACGGGCTTGTTCTCCCCGCCTTCCTTGTAGTCGAAGTAGATGTTGTACGGCATGAAGGAGCAGTACTTTCTGATGAGGTTTTTGATGTTACCCTCTTCGAGAAACTCCTTCTCCTCGGGAAGAATGTGCATCACGACCTTCGTGCCGGCCTCCGCCTTGTCCGTCTCCTCTATCTCGTACGTGCTCTCGCCGTCCGACTGCCAGCGCACCGCGGGGGTGCCCGTGTAGGACTTCGTTATGATCTCGACGCTCGATGAAACCATGTACGCCGAATAGAACCCGAGCCCGAAGTGCCCTATTATCCCGTCGCCGTTGGTCTTTTCGTATTTCTCGAAGAAGTCGTTCGCGCCGGAGAAGGCTATCTGGGTGATGTACTTTTCGACCTCCTCCTCGCTCATGCCTATGCCGTTGTCCTCGACGGACAGGGTCTTGGCCTTTTTGTCTATGCTTACCTTCACACAGTATTCCGACTGGGGCTCGGTCGCCTCGCCCATTGAGACGAGCTTGGAGTGCTTCGTTATGGCGTCTATGCCGTTCGCGATTATCTCCCTCAAGAAAATGTCCTTGTCCGAGTAAAGCCACTTCTTTATGATGGGCATCATGTTTTCGCTGGAAATTTTGATGTTACCTGTTTTGGCCATGATATCTCCTCCGATTTTTTCTCACAACACATATATAACGCAAACGTACGGGTTTCAAACATTTCGCGCAAAAAAAAAAGCCCCGGATTTTTCCGGAGCCGCGTCGTGTTTCATTTTATTTGTCGTCTTTGTCCTTGCTCTCCTTGCTGGCGATGAGGTCGCCTATGGAAATGCTCATGGACGAGGAGGAATCGGACCAGGAGGACATCTCGTCGTCCTCGTTGCCCGCGGCCCTGCGGCCTCTGCCGGAGGACTTTCTGGCGGGTTTCTCGCCGTCGTCTATTCTCTCCCTTTTCTCTCTCCTGGGCCTTGCGGGTCTCTCGGACTCTTCGTCCTGCGGAAGAAGCGCGCGGAGCGAGAGGTTCATCTTGTGATTCTCGGGGTCGAGCCTTATAATTTTCGCGTCGACCTCTTCTCCGACCTTTACGACGTCGCTGGGCTTGTCCACTTTTTCGTTGGAAAGCTGGGAGATGTGAATGAGTCCGTCCACGCCGTCCTCGACGTTGACGAACGCGCCGAAGTCGACGATCCTCACGACCTTGCCGTGCACGACGTCACCGACGATGTATCGGTCGCCGACGTCGTCCCAGGGCTGAGCGAGAAGCTGTTTGTACCCGAGGGACACCTTTCTCCTCTCCCTGTCAATCGCGAGAATCTGGAAGCTGTATACCTCTCCCACCTTTACGACGTCCTCGGGTTTCCTGATGGGCGTCCAGCTGAGGTCCGTGTTGTGCGCGAGGCAGTCGAATCCGTTCACGGAGACGAACGCGCCGAACGTCGCGGTCCTTTCGACCTTGCCTTCCACGATGTCGCCGACGTTGATGGAGTCGAAGAACGCATCCTCGGCCTCTTTTCTCACGGCGTCCCTCGCGTCCCTCTCCTCCTGGAGTATGACGCGCTGGGAGGCTATTATTTCCTTTCTTCTCGAATCCTTTTTTATCTCTATGGCGCGAAGTCTCAGAGTCTTGCCGACGTACTGCGTAAAATCCTTAACGAATCCCGGACGTATTTCCTTCGCGGGTACGAACACGACGTACTGGCCGAGGCTTCCCGTGAGTCCGCCTTTGTTTGTGCCGGTGCACTCTATGCTGAACTCTTTCCCTTTTTCTATCTCGTCAACGAGGGCGTTCTCTTCTTCCTGAAGACGGATCATCTTCTGCGAAAGCCTGATGGGAGGATGCACGTCAACAACAAGAAGGTCTATCTGATCGCCAACTTTATTTTCCCACTCGGACTGGTCGTACTCTTCGCAGTCAAGCTCGTCCTTGCTGAGAGGGACCTCCTTCTTGGAGAAGGGAAGCAGCACGAGAAGCCCGTCCTCGTTCGCCTGAGCTATGGCGGCGGAAATAATCTGGCCTCTTCTGAATCTCGACTCGTTGTCGATTCTCTGAACCACTTCCTCCATGGGATTGTCGGACTTGGTCTCTTTCGCGGTTTCGGTCTCCTTGGCGGGGGCGGGTTCGTCGACGGGTGCCGGCTCCTCCGCGGGCTCGGCCTCCGCTTCCGCCTCGGCGGGCGCGGCTTCCTCCGCCGGCGTCTCTTCGACGGGCGTCTCGGCTTCTTCGGCTGCCGCAGTCTCGGCTGCCGGCTCCTCCGCGGGCGTTGCCTCCTCGACGGGTGCAGCCTCTTCCGTCACGGGCACGGCTTCCTCCGCGGGTGCCGCTTCCTCTTCAACGGGCGCTGCGACTTCCTCGACGGGTGCCGTCTCCTCTTCGACGGGTGCTACTTCAACGACGGGCGTTGCGGCTTCCTCGACGGGTGCGACCTCTTCCGTTACTTCAGATACTTCTTTGCTCTTTCTTGCCATTTTCAAAAAAACCTCCCGGGCCTGCGCTTTCGGAGTGGAGGCCCCGGAAACGATGCCGATACTGTTGAATCCCTCTGTGAGGGCTGGGTCAAAATCAGAGGACGACGCGAGCCTTATGACGTTCGCACAGGAGCTGTGGCAGATTTCGTAGAGCTTGTTCGTGTTGCTCGAATTGAGCCCTCCGATTACCACCATGGCCTCGTTTTCACGCGCCAGCGCGGCCGCCTCTTTTTGGCGTCCTATGGTAGTATAACAAATAGTTTTATAAACTTCAACCGATTTTTCACATTGTTTTCTAATATTTTTCACAATCGCGTCGAAATCGGACTCCGGGAAAGTTGTCTGGCAGACCACGGAAATGTCGCTTTTTTTAAGCTCCCCGATGTCCGTTTCGGGGTCGTCCGTGACGAACGCCTTCCCCTCGCACCAGCCCAAAAGTCCCTCCACCTCGGGGTGCTTTGCGTCGCCGACGATGACTATGGTCTTCCCCTCGCCGTGGAGCCTTGCGACGATTTTTTGAATCCTTTCGACGTACGGGCACGTGCAGTTGACAATCTCTATCCCGCGCCTTTCACACTCCTCGAAGTAGGCCTTCGTCACGCCGTGCGAGCGAAAAAGAACCGTGGCGCCGTCCGGGACCTCCCCGAGCGCGTCCACGGTGACAATTCCCGCCTGTCGCAGATCGTTCATGACGTCCGCGTTGTGGATGATGTCGCCCAGAACGTAAGTCCCGGGCTTTTGGCGCTTGGCCGTTTCGACCGCGTTTTCGACGCCGGGGCAGAATCCGGAGTTTCTAGCTATCGTCACCTTTTTCATGCCCTGCCGCCCCTGCTTTTCTTGTATTTTCCCGCGAGAAAATCCTCGCGCATCTTCCATATCGTCTCACGGAGCTTTTCGTCGCACTCTCTCGCAATCTCGTCCGTGATCTTCACGCCGTAGTACTCGGAAAACTCTATGGGCTCGCCGAAGACGACGTGATTTCTTCTGAAAACATAGCTGCACTTTCTCACCACGCAGTACGGGACTATGGGCGTTCTAGTCTTTATGGACAGCGTCGCCGCCCCCGGTGCGAAAGGAAGGAGACTCTCGTAAGAATGGTTCCTCGTGCCCTCGGGGAATATGGTCACTATCCCGCCTTTTTTGAGCACCTTCATCATCTCCATGACGGGTTTGACGTCTTTCCCGTCCCTGTTGACGGGTATGGCCTCGCATTTGTCGCAAAGCCATCTCAAAAACCTTTTCTCCCAAAGGTCCGACTTCGCGACGTAGTGCACGGGCTTGTCCGTGACAAAAGCGGGGTAGATGATGTCGTAGATGGAATAGTGGTTTGAAACGAAGATGTAGCTCCTGTCGTTGTATTTGGGTCTCGGAAGGTATCCGTGGAGCCTGAACGGCCTCCACCAGCGCATGAAAAGCCTCTCCAACGCGCGGAGGACGTTGAACCACCTCGTGAGCCCGTCTTTGGGCACGTCTTTTTTTCTCACCGGCTTTTCCGGGTACCTGCGGCTCTGCTCCATCAAAGGTTTTCCTGTATGATGTTCTTCACGTACTCGAGAACGTCTTTTTCCGTCATGTCGGAGGTGTCCACCACGACGGCGTCGTCCGCTTTTCTTAAGGGATCAATCTCGCGGGTCGAATCCTGCCTGTCCCTACGCTTTATGTCCCTTAAGATGTCCTCGAAGTTTTCGTTGAGACCCTGTATCTCGTAGTCGCGAAGACGCCTTTCGGCCCTCACCTCCGGGGTGGCGTCGATGTAGAACTTGAACTTCGCGTCGGGAAGCACGTTCGTACCTATGTCCCTGCCGTCGAGAACGCAGGACATCCCCGCGGCGATCTCGCGCTGCAGAGCCACCATCTCGCGCCTCACACCGGCGTACTTGGACACGGTGGAAGCCACCATTGAGACTTCGGCGGTCCTTATCTCGCTTCCGACGTCCTCGCCGTCCACCATGGTTATCTGCGCGCCGTTTCTGTATTCGACGGAGATTTTCGTTTTTTCCAAAAGGGCGCAGACCGCCTCCTCGTCCCTTTCCGACACCCCCGCGCGCAAAACGGCGAGCGCCACGGCCCTGTACATCGCGCCGGTGTCGAGATAGAGTATGTCGAAAAGTTTCGCTATGTTTTTGGCGAGCGAGCTTTTGCCGCTCCCCGCGGGCCCGTCCAGGGCTATGTTGAACTTCTCGGCCAAATCGAGGCGGAGGATTCTCGCGTCGCCGAGATAGACGTGTCTCACATCTTCCACGTTTTCCGCGAGGACGAGGGCGCGTATGCAGAGTTTGAGCGACCCCTCGACGTCCGGCTCCTGCGAGGAAAAATACGTGCATTTGGGAAAACCGCACTCCCTCGCCGCCTTCGCCGCGTACATGGACTTTATGTCGCCTGTCTGCGACATCATGACGCACACGATGTCTTTTTCCGTTATGCCGTTCTTTTCGGCTATCTCGGACATGAGGCGTCCCACTTCTTTGCGGACAAGGTCCGCGTCGTCTTTTGCCACCGTCGTGGCGCCGCGTATGGCCTTCATTTCGTTTCCTCCCGTCATACCGTTATGTTGTTTCCGCAGGCGTAGCCCGTGGAAAAAGCTATCTGCAGATTGAACCCGCCGGTGCACGCGTCGACGTCCAAAACTTCGCCGCAAAAGTACACGCCCGGGACAATCTTACTTTCCATGGTCTTGGGATTTATCTCCCTCACGTTCACCCCGCCGGAGGTTATGACCGCCTCCTCGAAGCCCCTGAGCGACGAAGGCGTCATGTCAAATTTTTTGACTTTGGTCAAGAGTCGGCGTCTCTCCTCTTTGGACACGGAGTTGACCTTCTTCGCGGGGTCGAGCCCGGCCTTGGAAAGAACCGGCAAAATCGCGGCTTTCGGAAGAAGCGCCGCGAGGACGTTCTGCAAATCTTTATTGGGGCTTTGCGAAAAATCAGACAGAATCCTTCTGTCGAGGACGTCTTCCGAAAGCGCCGGCTTGAAATCGACGTAAAGTGCGACGGTCTTCAGATCCAACCTCGTTATGTACGAGGACATCGTGAGAGCGATGGGCCCCGATATTCCGAAGTGCGTGAAAAGGAGCTCGCCGAAAAGCGATTTGTATATTTTGCCTTCCCGGTATGCCGAGAGCGTGACGTTTTTAAGCGTCAGCCCCTGCATCTTTTCGCAAAAATCACCGTCTGTGTTTATCCCGCAAAGAGCCGGTCTCGGCGTCACCACGCTGTGGCCCAGGGACCTCGCGAAGGCGTATCCGTCACCCGTCGAGCCCGTCGCGGGATAGGTTCTCCCGCCCGTGCAAATTACCGCTTTGTCGCAGGATACCCGGCCCTCTTTCGTCGAAACGCCCATAAGTTTTCCGCACTCGACATCGATTCCGGTCACTTCCGCGCCGTAGACGAACTTCACCCCGGCCTCTTCGCATAGCCTTACGAGGCACTTCGTGACGTCGCTCGCCTTCCCGCTCGCGGGGAAAACCCTGCCGCCCCTTTCCGTGACTATGGGACACCCGCCGCCCTCCAAAAGGACGCACGTGTCCGTGGGCGAGAAGGTGTGCAAAGCGCCCGTGAGAAACGAGGGGTTGCTCACGACCCTTAAGAGAAACTCGTCCGGCTCGACGTCGTTCGTGACGTTGCATCTTCCCTTTCCCGTGATGTAAAGTTTTTTGCCGGCCTTCTCGTTCTTCTCGTACACGGTGACCCGGGCTCCGCGTTCCGCGGCCCTCAGCGCGCACATGAGTCCCGAGGCTCCGGCCCCTATGACCGCCACATTTGTCATGACATACAATTACACGGCGGATTTCTCCGCCGCTTCATACCTTTCACGCGGGATAAACCCCCGGCGTTTTTGTGAGCGCGTCCGCGTCCACCTTGTCCTCTTTCGCCTTCCTCCATTTGAAGAAGTTCTCGGAGACCTCCGGGAAAAGCGCGTACGAGAGGACGTCCTCCTCTTTTTTGTAGAACCCCTTGCCTTTGACCTCTTTGGTGAGACTTTCCATCTCGTCCTTGAGAAGGTCCGCGGGCCGGCATGTCACGACCTCGCTCCCGTCCTTCGTGCATAGGGCCAGAACGTCCTTGTTAACCTCGCCCATGAGCTGCCCGTATTTTCCGAGCATGAGGTCCTTGAACTGCGCGGTTACGGTCTTGTACCTTCCGAAAAGCACGTTCCACACGGCCTGCGTTCCGACTATCTGCGATGAGGGGGTCACGAGCGGGGGATATCCGCAGTCGCGCCGCACGACGGGGACTTCGGCGAGGCACTCCTCGAGCTTGTCCTCCCTTCCCGCCTGCTTCAACTGGCTCATGAGGTTGGAGAGCATCCCCCCGGGTACCTGGTATAGGAGCGTGTTTATGTCTATCTTTCTGACCTTCGGATTGAGGCTTCCCTCCTTTTCGAGTCTCGCCGCCACCTTGTTAAAATGGTTGACAATCGGAAGGAGCTTGTTTATGTCTATCCCCGTGTCGTACGGCGTCCCGGCGAGGGCGGCTACCATGGGCTCCGTCGCGGGGTTGGACGTGCCGTTCCCCAGAGGGGAGAGCGCGCAGTCCACTATGTCGACTCCCGCCTCTATTGCGAGAAGGTTCACCATGTCGCCGGTCCCCGAGGTGTTGTGCGTGTGAAGGTGGACGAGCGTCTCGGGCCTGAGCGACTCCTTAAGTCCTTTCACGAGGTCGTACGCCGTGAAGGGCAAAAGGAGGTTGGCCATGTCCTTTATGCAGATGTTGTCCGCGCCCATGTCTTCGAGCTGCTTTGCGAGCTTCACAAAATACTCGGTCGTGTGAAGGGGCGACGTCGTGTAGGATATCGTCGCCTCGCAGACGCATTTTCCGCCCGCGCCGTATTTTTTTATCGCCTTCATGGAGGCCTCGAGATTCCTCGGGTCGTTGAGCGCGTCGAAGACCCTTATAACCCCCACGCCGTTTTCTATGGACTTGTCCACGAATCTGTCAACGACGTCGTCCGCGTAGTGCCGGTACCCCAAAAGGTTCTGGCCGCGAAGGAGCATCTGTATGGGCGTCTTCTTGAGATATTTTTTGAGGCCTCTCAGCCTGTCCCACGGGTCCTCGTCCAAAAACCTTAAGCACGTGTCGAACGTCGCCCCGCCCCAGCCCTCGAGCGAGTAATAGCCTATCTCGTCCAGAAGGGGGAGCATCGGCTCCATGTCGTCGAAACGCATGCGCGTCGCGGCCTGGGACTGATGCGCGTCGCGGAGTATCGTGTCCGTGATCATTACTCTCTTTGCCATTTTCTCTCCTTATACGGCGGCGACCATGTTCGCTATCTGCGCCGCCGCCTCCGTCACCGCGGCTCCCGATCCGTCCGCATACGCCGCGAAACATGCGAGCAGGATTCCCGCGGCGAGCGCCGAGCCTATCACTCCCGCGACGTTGGGCCCCATGGCGTGCATTAAGAGGTGGTTCTGAGGGTCGTATTCCCGTCCGACGTCCTCCGATATCCTCGCCGCCATGGGCACCGCCGAAACTCCCGCGGAGCCTATAAGCGGATTTATCTTTCCGTGCGTCGCCGCGCACATTATCTTGGCGGTCAGAATTCCGCCTATCGTTCCGCACATGAACGCAACGAGGCCTATGAGGATTATCTCAAGCGTCTCCCAGGTTAGGAAGATGCTGCCCTTCGCCTTGGAACCCACGGCGATTCCCAGAAAAATCGTTATCGTGTTCATGAGTCCGTTCTGCGCGGTCGTCGAAAGCCTGTCCACGACTCCCGACTCCCTAAGAAGGTTCCCGAGCATGAGCATCCCCAAAAGCGGGAGCGACGACGGAAGTATGAGTCCCACGACCAAAGTCACGACGAGCGGGAAGAGGATTTTTTCTATCTTGCTCACCTGGCGGAGCTGCTTCATCCTTATCTTCTTCTCTTTCTTGGTCGTAAGGCCCTTCATGAGTGGTTTCTGAATTACGGGAATTAGAGCCATGTACGAATACGCCGCAATGGCAATGGCCGGTAAGAAGTCGCTGGATAGCTGCGTCGTCACATATATAGCAGTCGGCCCGTCTGCCCCTCCTATTATCGCTATTGAGGCGGCCTGCGCCACCGAGAAGCCCAGAAGTATCGCCAGAATGAAGGCGACGAACACCCCGAGCTGAGCCCCCGCTCCTATAAGCATGCTCTTGGGGTTGGCGATGAGCGGACCGAAGTCCGTCATGCACCCAATCCCTAAGAATATGAGGGGCGGATATATAACTTTGTCCACGCCGTAGTAGATGTACCACAAAAGCCCTCTCTCTGTGACGTCCTCGTACGCCGTGGATATCACCTCGCCCGTAACCTCGTCGGTCGGGTATTTCCCCCAGAGGACCTCCTCGGCGCCCGGAATGTTTATGAGGAACATTCCGAAGGCTATCGGAAGGAGCAGCATGGGCTCGAATTTTCTGACTATGGCGAGATACATCAGCACGAATGCGATGATGAGCATCACGTAGTCCTGCCACGCGGACGACGTGAAGCCCATGCTGTCGTACAGCTTACTGAATATATTGCCAAGGTCGACTGCAAGCAAACTCATACCTTACTCCGTCTAGCCTATGGTCGCGAGCACCGCGTTGGTTTCGACGTTCGTACCCTTTTCCACGGCGAACGTCACCACACCGTCGCAGGGGGCGGTTATGTCGTTGTCCATCTTCATGGCCTCGAGGACCATGATTGCCTGATCTTTTTTGACCTTCGTCCCGTTTTCCACGAGAAGGTTCTTTATGAGCCCGGGGAAAGGGGATATGACCTTCTCACCCGAGGCGGGGGTCTTGGGAGCCGCCGCGGGCGCCTTGGACGCCTCTTTCACCGCGGGAACCGGGGTCTCCGCGGGAGTTGCCGTCGCCGACTCTGTCCCCTCTATTTCTTCCACGCCCACCGTGTATTTCTTTCCGTCTATCGTAACTATGAAGTTTCTCATCATGCACACCTCAGAGCCTCTTTATTCTCTTGACAACGAACTCGCACGAGCTGTCGCTCCCCATGTAATACGCCGTTATCGCCGCGACTATCGCCGCCTTGACCTCGTCCGGAATTTCGTCCGGCGGAGAACACCTTTCAATCACCGCCTCAGATATCACCCCGGACGGCACCGCCGCCGCGGGCGGAGAAACAGTTTCTATCACGACGCCTTCGCGGACCGTCTGTTCCCTTCTCGCCGCCCTGCCGGACTTCGTTAAAGCGGCGAGGTTGTTCGTGCGCTTCATCAAAAGCCCTATGAGCCATATGACGAGGATGAGTATGCATATCCCCGCGAAGACCACCGCGAAGCCTATGAGCGCGTAGATGAGCGACTCCGACTTGCTGGAAAATATGAAGTTGCCGGGGTTGTCGGGGTCGGCGATTATGTCCAAAAGAGAGTAAATCACGGTCTCACCTCCCCAGCATCTCGAGCGCCGCCACTATGTACTGCTTCGCGAAGGCGGGCTCTATTATGTTGTCTATGTATCCGCCTCTCGCGGCGTTCACGGGGTCGGAGTTCTCGTCGGCGTAGCGCGCCGCAAGCTTTTCTTTGTCCACGGAGTAGTTACGAAACTCTATCTCGGCGCCCTGCGCACCGTCAAAAAGAGCTACCCTGGCGCCGGCGAAGGCGAAAACCGCGTCGCAGCCCGCCGACTTCGCCGAAAAAAGCGTGTATCCGAGACCAACCGCCTTGCCGTACACGACGGATATCTTTCCCGCGGGCATGGCGCCCAAAGTTTCTATGAGCCGCGCGGTTTCGCGGTATACCTCGCCCGCAGCTTCCGCCGCGGACTCCTCGATTCCGAGTGTGTTCACGAACGTCACGAGCGGAAGAGAGAGCCTCGCCGCGAGAGATGAGAACGAGTTTATCTTCGCGATTTTTAACGCATTAATTTTAACCCCTTCGTCGTCGGCGAACAAAATTACGGCCGCGGACACGCCGCCCACTCTCGCGAAAAAGCACCTTACGTCTTTGAGAAACGTTCCGCCGACTTCGACGGCGCTCCCTTTGTCTAGAATTTTGAGCATGTTTTCCGCCGTGGGGCGTGAGTTCAGCTCCTTTATGGGCGCGTTGAGCGCGGCGTCCGTCTCGTCGAGCACGCGGTCGGAAAGGAGAGAGGAGATTTTCTCGATTTTATCCTTCACCTCGGAGAGGGACTTCACGAAAAACGACACGAGACCCGTGCCTTCCAAAGCCTCCGCCGAGGCGACTTTTGATTTGTCCGCGCCGACTCCCTTTTCCGCGGAAAGAACCGCGGGGGACGCGTACGCGAGAAAGCTTTTCTTGTCCAAAAAAAACGCGAAGTCGCATATCCCGCAAAGAACCGAGAGCGCGCCGTACACCTCGCCGTTTACGACGGCGTACTGGAGAACTTTTCCTTTGAGAGCGGAGGCCTTCGCGAAGAGGGAGGCCATGCCCTCGAGGACGTTCACGCCCTCTCCCACCCGGACGCCCGCGGAGCTTAAAAGATAGACCACCGGGGTCTTGCTTTTCGCGGCCGCGTCGAGGCACTTGCAGATCTTCTCGCATGCCTCCTTCGTGACGCCGCCGAAGCTCACGGCGAAGTTCTGGGCGACAATATAATAAGGATAGCCCTCTATGGTCGCGAATCCCGTGACCACGCCCTCGCCCTCGGGTCCGTCTCCGTAAAAATCGCTTTCATGGAAACTGAAGGCCGAAAGCTCGACGAAGCTATCCTTGTCGATGATTTCGTTTATGTCGCCGCGAACGTCCGCACCGGCGTCCAAAAGCTCTTTCCTGCGTTTTTGCAACAGTCCCAACCTGTCCATAAGTTTCTCCCGGAAAGATTTCTTATTCGTCAAAATTATATACTTTGCGGGGGCTTTTTGCAAACCAAATTGTCGGTGGGGGAAACGTGAAAATTTGACGAAAATTTACGCGCCCAAAACGTTAGTTTCTTACAAAAAGACACATCTCGTTACCACCGTTTAGCGGAGGACTCCGTAATTTGTCGAACAAAAAAGCGAAACCGAAGTCGATTCCGCGAAAGAAATTTTATTTTGAAATCCTCATTATCTGGCAGGTGTGAGTCTTCTTTTTTCTGTCGTAATGGATACCTACAAGTATCATGTCGCCCTCGAATCCGGGGAGGAAGTCATCATACTTCTTTTCCAGTATCTGTTTCATGGCGCCGTTCACCGGGCCTCTGACCTTAAGTTCTATGACCATTGGAGGGTATCCCGGATTCCCCGTGAGAGGAATGAAAGCCACGTCGGCAATGCCCTTTCCTGCCGGCATCTCGGAAACTATGCTGTAATAGTCCGTGGCGGCCAGATAGGCGTGTTTTATGACATATTTGAGAGAGACCTCTTTGTTGTAATCGACATTGGCTGTCTCCGTGCAATGTATTTTCTCAACCAGCTTTGCGACCGTGGCACCGTCACCCCTGAGCGTCGCGTCAAGAACATTGCGGGAATCGATGATGGTCTTGTTAAGATTGCCGAGACCCGCGTCCTCTACGGATTCCTCGAAACACTCCGTTATCTCGCGATTGGGTATCGTAACTTCTTTTGTCGCACTGTCGTACGAAAGATACCCCAAATGAATCAAAAGAGTAAACACGTCGTTATAGCTTTTGAACGTGACCATGTCGTTCTGATATGTCCCGATTCTGACCTTCACGGATTTGCCGGCGAGAAGATCGACGAGCATGTCCTGAACCTCGAACGTGTTGGTCCTGATGTACGCTTCGAGGTCTTCAAACGTTTCGGTCGAAGTCCAGTACCTTACGAAATCGTTCCCCGAGGCAAGCATTGCACACACGACAGAGTTCGGATTGAACACCGAAATCCCGTTCACGAGGTAACCGTTGTACCATTTCGTGATGTTGTCGTACGATTTGTGGTGTTCGTCGCAAAGCCGTCTGACCTCTTTTTCCGTGAACCCGACAAACTCCTGCACGGGATCGGCGTTAGTCATGGAAATTTCCATAAACATGTTCAAAAAAGACTGTGTCCCGTATTTTTTTATCGGAAGGATGCCCGTCATGTACGCAAGAGCGATGTATTCCTGATCCTTAAAAAGTTCTTTGAGATAGCGAAGATAAGCTCTCTGCCCTTTTTTGTCGAATTTGCGCTCCCTAAACGGATTGTCCCATTCGTCCAGCACAAACACAAACTTGTCCTTCGTCTCCCTGTATATAGTCTCGAGAACCGAAATGAGTGAGTTTTTTTCAAAATTAATTTCGGGGTATTCCTTTTTGAGCTCGCCCGTAACTTCGTTCTCTATGTTTTTGAGCCCGGTCTTTACGGAAATATCCTCTTTTATAAAAAAGGAAATGTCAAGACGGACAGTGTTG
Organism: Clostridia bacterium; assembly: GCA_021203845.1. Taxonomy (GTDB): domain Bacteria; phylum Bacillota; class Clostridia; order Christensenellales; family Borkfalkiaceae; genus Coproplasma. Next base: position 16,526 of record JAJQAK010000120.1, read on the forward strand.
TACTTGTTGATGTGTTTTTCGTAGTTTACGTCATTCGCGACTGCCAGGCCGTCAAACTGCGCATGAGAATCGCACCCGCGGCCGTAATAGGCCACGAGCATGTTCGCCGTCAAAGACTTACCGAACCGTCTCGGACGAGAAATACAAATAAATTTCTGTTCCGTGGATACCTTTCTGTTTGTGAAGGTTATGAGCCCCGTCTTGTCGACGTAGATTTCGGAATTCAACGTATCCTGAAATCTCCCGTTTCCCGGATTGAGATATGTGCCCATGTCCGTCCCTCCGTCTAAAGACTGTGAAAGCCGTCGTCCTCTACTCGTCAGCGTCAACGCTCCGATACGCCTTAAATCTCGCGTATCCCTTACAGGCATTGAAATCCTCGTCATCAGACTCCTTGGGGAGTTTTTTGACGTACAGACTGTACTGCGGAGCGAGTTCCGAGATTTTCTCCCAAAGGTCCGCATTCTCGACGTCGTCACCGTTGGCCTTCTTCCAGTCGTTCGCCTTCCACTCGTCCATCCAGCCGCCCGTCACGGCGGAGTATATGAACGCCGAGCTCGTGTATACGTCGCAGAGAACCTGCTCCTTTATCATCGTGAGCCCCGTGTATATCGCCGTAAGGAACATACGGATACGCGAAGTGCCTTCCTCCGATTCCGACACCGTCTTCCTGTACACGCGGCCCTGCACGTTGTACACCAAAGTCGCACAGTATCCCCCGCGTCCGGAGGCCTCGTCGAAAGCCCCTTCCGCGTACATTATGACTTTCTTTTGTCTCATTTCGACAGCTCGGCCGCTCTTTTGACGCAGGCGTCGACCGCGTCTCCCACAATTCCTCTCATGTCCCTGTCTTCCAAAACTTTGACGGCCTCTATGGTCGTGCCGCCCTTGGAACACACCTTCGCGATGAGCTCGCTCATGGGGGTGTCTTCTCTTTGCACCATCTCCGCGGCGCCCATGACGGTCTGGACGGCGAGAAGCCTCGCCTCCTCTTTCTTGAGCCCCTGGGCGACCCCGGCGTCTATGAGAGCGTCTATGAACATGTAGACGTACGCGGGTCCGGAACCCGAGAGCCCCGTCACGGCGTTCATCTTCTCCTCGGGACAGCTCATGACCGTGCCCATGCAGTCGAAAAGGTTCGTGACAAAATCGGTGTCGTCGAAGTTCTTGCCGAAGTCGTACATGTCGACCGCCATCATCCCGGAGCCTATCGTGCACGGAAGATTGGGCATTACCCTCACGACCTTGACTCCCACGCCGAGGGCGGACCTTATCGTCGACTTCGTGACGCCTGCCATTATGGATATGACTTTTTCGGGGCGCACGCCCAGAAGGTCCTTCGCGACCTCGTCGAAGGACTGAGGCTTCACCGCGAGAAGAAGGTATTCGGAATTCTCGGCGACATATTTGTTGTCCGAGCACCCCTCTATTCCCAGGTCGGTCGCCGCGGTGAGCTTTTCCTTGTCCGTGTCCGACACGATTATCTTCTTGGGTCTCAAGAAATCCGATTTCGTTGCCCCGCGAAGCACGGCATCCGCCATGACTCCGCAGCCTATCACTCCGAGTTTGAATAATTTTTTCACGATAAAAACTCCCGGTATCCTAATATAAGTTGACTTGAACGTCTCCGTTTAATATAATCGATTGTGTTTTTAGGGGTGTAGCTCAATGGTAGAGCAGCGGTCTCCAAAACCGTCGGTTGCATGTTCAACTCGTGTCACCCCTGCCACATGGTCCCTTGGGGACCTTTTTTTTATTCTCCGGAAAGGAAGTCGTCCCAGCCCGGCTCGAAAAACGCCGGTCCCCTGCCGTAGCAGCTTTCAAAGACGCTCTTCCTGTCCCACATGACGTCTCCAGGAAGCATGTCCGCGGGGACCCATTTTATCTCCTCCACCCTGCCCGGGTCCGATACCTCTATTCCCTCGTCCGTCCCTGGCATGAGATAGCACACGAAGTAGACGTTGTAGTACACAACGGCGTTTCCTTCGGCGTCCCTGTCTTTTTTGTGGACGAGCGCCAGAAACTCGGCGTCGTATCCGTCGACGCGGATCCCGAGTTCCTCTCTCACTTCTCTTTCGAGGGCCTTCACGCAGCTTTCGCCCTCCTCGACGTGTCCCGCGACGGAAAGGTCCCACTCCCCGTCCGCAAACCCGGTGTTTTTTCTCTTTTGCAAAAGGACTTCCTCGACGCCGTCCTTTTCGCGGATGATCGCGACTATGACGGCCGACGGGCACATGAACCTTTCCCCGTACTTTTTCGTCATACCTCGACGTTTCCCCTCTTGCCGAGAAGCCTTTTGTGCCGGGAAAGTATAGGGTCTATCTCGGCCGCGACGAACTCTTCGACCTGCGAGGGGGCCCTACCCACGAACTTCGCGGGATCGAGTATCTCGGGAAGCCTGCCCCGCACGGCGGAAAACTTTTCGTCCGCCTCTATGAGCTCGAGAAGGTTGTTCTCCTTCCCCTCCTCCTTGACGTTTCTCGCGGCAATCTGCGACAGCTGCCTTATCTCCTCGTGGAGCTCCTGTCTGTCCCCGCCCGCCTTGACGCACTCCATGAGTATGTTCTCGGTGGCCATAAAGGGAAGCTCCGCCGCGACGTGCTTTTCTATGACCTTGGGGTAGACGACGAGGTTTTCCGCGACGTTGAGATAGATGTTCAAAAGTCCGTCGGTCGCGAGAAAGGCCTGCGCGTTTACAATCCTTCTGTTGGCGGAATCGTCCAAAGTCCTTTCCATCCACTGCGTGGACGCGGTAATCGCCGAGTTCACGGGAAGGGATATGACGTATCTTGCGAGCGAGGAGATTCTCTCGCACCTCATGGGGTTTCGTTTGTACGCCATGGCGGACGAGCCTATCTGCGTTTTCTCGAACGGTTCCTCTATTTCTTTGTTGCTCTGCAAAATCCTTATGTCGTTTGAGAACTTGTAGGCACTCTGAGCTATCTGCGACAGGACGCTCAAGACGTTGTAATCGAACTTTCTGGGGTACGTCTGCCCCGTGACGCCGTACACGTATCCGCAGCCCATGCGGGCGGCGACCTTCCTTTCCAGTGCCTTGACCTTCTCCTCGTCTCCGTCGAAAAGCTCCATGAACGAGGCCTGAGTGCCCGTCGTCCCCTTGACGCCGCGGATTTTGAAAGGATACCTTATGTGCGTGAGGGCCGCGTAGTCCATGGAAAGGTCCTGGAGCCACAGCGTCGCTCTTTTGCCCACGGTGGTGAGCTGCGCCGGCTGAAGGTGCGTGTAGCCGAGCGTCGGAAGGTCCCTGTACTTCAGCGCGAAATCTTTGAGCTTGTCCATGACGTTCACGAGCTTCGAAAGGATTATGTCGAGCGCGTCCCTTATGATGAGAAGTTCCGAGTTGCAGTCCACGTAGCACGACGTCGCGCCGAGGTGTATTATCCCCTTCGCCTTCGTGGCCTGGTCGCCGTATGCCTTGACGTGCGCCATGACGTCGTGACGGGTCTCCTTCTCGTACGCCGCGGCCGCGTCGAAGTCGACGTCGCTCTGATATTTCCGAAGCTCGGCAACCTGCTCCTCGGTGATGTTGAGACCCAGTTCCCTCTCGCTCTCCGCGAGTGCCACCCAGAGCTTCCGCCAGAGTCTGAAACGTTTCTCGTCCGAGAAGTTGTACACCATCTCGGGCGTCGCGTACCTCGTGACGAGAGGATTTTCGTATTCCGTGTGACTCATCTTCTGTCCGCCGTCGTCTGAGGCCTCGGGAACGTCTGCCCGAAGGTCTCAATCTTTATCGTCTTTATGGTCTGGGGCTCGATAGGGTAGTCCATGGCGTTCGTTCTGACGTCCGCTATCCTGTCGACGACCTCCATTCCCTCAATCACCTTCCCGAAGGCCGCGTACTGTCCGTCGAGATAGCACGAGTCCTTGTGCACTATGAAAAACTGCGATCCCGCGCTGTCGTAGTCCTGCGCCCTCGCCATGGAGATGACGCCGCGCTTGTGGGATATGTCGTTTTTTTTGTACCCGTTGATTTTGAACTCCCCTTTGATGTGATATCCGGGGCCTCCCGTTCCGAGTCCCGCTGGGTCCCCGCCCTGGATCATGAAGTTCTTTATGACCCTGTGAAAAATGAGTCCGTCGTAGAATCCGGACCTTGAGAGGTCGATGAAGTTGTTCACGGTGTTGGGAGCTTTGTTGGGGTAAAGCTCCACGGTTATGACTCCGCCGTTTTCCATCTCTATCTTGGCGAGAGGGTAGTGCTGTTCGGCCATGTCAGTCCTCCTCGGTGTATTTTTCCACCAGGACGCCGGCTTCGTCGAAAAGCCGCATGGAGAAGTCGTCCGGATACCCTTCCTTGTACACGACCCTCCGTATCCCGGTGTTGATTATTATTTTCGCGCATATCACGCACGGCTGATGGGTGCAGTAAAGCGTGCATCCGTTCACCCCTATGCCTATTCTCGCCGCCTGGGCTATGGCGTTCTGCTCCGCGTGCACTGCGTAGCAAATCTCCTGGCGCGTGCCGCTCGCTATCCCCATCTTCTGACGGAGACACTCCTTTTTGTCGGCGCAGCTTTCAATCCCCTGCGGGGCGCCGTTGTAGCCAGTCGCGATGACCCTTTTGTCCTTGACGATTATCGCGCCGACATGGCGGTTTTCCTGATAGCAACTCGACCACGAGCCTACGAGCTCGGTGAGCTGCATGAATCTTTTGTCCCACTTGTCCATAATTTGCCTCGACAAAAAAAATTATACAACGTTTCCCGGGCAATTGCAAATAATCAAAAAAACTTTGTTGCCTGTTTTTGATTCTCGCTACGCGGTCATGCATCGCGAAGGCCGTAACCGCCGCAGTACAAACTGCAGTAAATTGCGTAAATACGCATTTTTGTGCAGTCAGGAGCTCTCGGTTCACGGGGTGCTGCAGACAGGAATCCACAAGATTCACACTGTAAATCAACGGCCCAACGACGAACACACAAATTCTGTTGAAATATGGATGAAGCAAACACCCGTCTGCGATTCTCCATAAAAACCAAGAAGGCACAGTGCCGCCGGCAATGTGTCCTCTTTTTTTGATGTTATTTTCACCTCAGATCTGCTTGGCAGTCATGGTGTGATTTGTCTTTTTTTTTGTCAGTCGTCGTCATCGACTGCGTTGAGAATCTCCTCAATTTCTTTATCGAAATCCGGATCTTCGTATCCCATTAGACTTGCTTCAAGCCCCACCTCTAGGTCATAAATGTATTTTCCGCTTACGTATTGCTCAAGATCTTGCCGCGTCCCAAAGCACCCTACGATGAAATTGGACATATCCCTTGCGCTGAACGTGTACATGAAATATTCGCGATTTATCCTGGCTTTAACTTCCAACGCCTTTATGTCTCCCTCCTCGGATTGAAAGCGAAAGTTGGGGTTTTTGAGGATGGCTTCGGCAAGTGATTTGCACCCAAGATATCTGCGAAGATCTCTTCTTGCTGTTTTTTCAAATCCTTTACTTGATCTCCCTCTTTCTGCAACATATTTAATCACGATCATTGAGATAAATGTACATATGAATATGCCCATATGAGTCTTATATAGTGCCGATTTGTCCATACATGTGGTCTCAGTCCCGAAATACGAGCCACAATATATGCGATTCACGCGACTCTGGCATGTGAAACATACCGATTTATGCTTGCCAACCACCCTCAATCAGGTGTAAAATATACATATGAAAACCAAAAAATGTACATATGAATTTTGGGTGTATCATGGCAAGAAAAGAATCTAAAGTTCCGCCGGAGATTACCAAGTATGCTCCGTGTAAGAGCTGTCAATTTCGTCCAATAGAGGGTAGTGACAGTTATAGAGTCTATAAGGTTAAAGCCATAAAGTTGCCGAGCGGGAAATGGAGTACTGACGGTGGAACTCTCATCGGTAAAATCATTCCAAATGTCGGATTTGAGCCCAATAAGCGGTATCTGGCCGAATTTGCGAAAGAGAGAGAAACAGTTTTCACTGACAGTGTAACGGACGTGGAATATGGCAACTACGAGTTGCTCATGTCTCTTTCCAATGATGTTTCAAAAAAGTTAAACTCTTATTTTGGCTATGAGAGAGGCGCACAGATATATTCGTACGCTCTCATACTCTGTGCCCATGGTTTTATACATGTGGACCAGGTAGACGAGTATTTCCAGGAAAGTATACTATCCGTCAAATACCGTAACTATGGTGTCAAAATGGGGCAGACGGCACTACACACTCTCCTTCATGATCTCGGAAGCAAAGGAGAACGCGTCTATATGTATGAGCAATCGCTCATCGACAACTGCACCGGGCCCGTGGCGGTTGACGGGCATGTAATGAGATCGTGTTCGGAAAAGAACGATTTGGCCGAGATTGGATACAAGGTAGCTCAGCTAAAAACAGCGCAGACAAATATCATGATAGCGTTTGATGCCATAACCAATTATCCTATTCTATATCGTACGTTCTGTGGCTCCAGCCTGGACAAGAAAAGTGTAATAGCGCTATTGGAAAGCCGTAAATTCAAAAACACGAAGTTCCTTGTTGACAAAGGTTTTCACTCTCAACAAGTGCTGGAT
>JAJQAK010000099.1 GCA_021203845.1 Clostridia bacterium
GAACAGGGACGCGAAACTTTTCCGTTCGGCACTTTCGTACTACATCGCGACGAGTGTGAATTTTTCGCTTCTCAAAAAAGAATACGCATACGAGATTCTCACCCTGGGGATTTTGGCGGACCTCGACAACGTGTATTATATCATGTCCGAAGAAAAACTTCCGAGAACGCAGTCGGACCAGGTTCTCGTGCCCAAGGAAAAGTACAAGGACTTCCTTCCCGCGGTAGTGCTCGAATATGAAAGATGCAATAAGGTGACAGATCTGGAGGCGAGGGCCCTCGCCGGGAGACGCCAGATAGACGAAAAAGAGTACGACGTCAAACTAAAGGCGTTCGGGTTCACGGACATCTACAAACTCGGCGTGGCGTTCTGCGGCTCTCACGTGGTTGTGAAGACGGAATATGCTGAGTAGTAGCAATGGTGTCCCCACGCATGAATGGGGAGATGCGGGCAACGTAAAAGCCTGTCACTTGCGATAAAACGATATGTCGAATAAGAAATAAACCCGGCGAGAAGCCGAGTTTATTACGTTTTCAATGTCTTCTTTGCTTTGGGGGCTGAAGGGAGGCCTCCGGCGAATAGAACCTCATATATAGACGTTTGTTAGTGGCATAATAAAATGCGGTCAGTGGAGTGGCTTGAAACAATATGTTAAGAGGTCTAAACAATGAGCTAGCAAGAAATGTTAAACATACAAAATACAAGCAAGAAGCCCGGCAATAATGTCCGGGCTGTAGTCATTCAATGTAAAGAAATTTCGGCAAAATAACATATGTGACGATTTGGGACATTGTTATTTTTTATAGGCGAAATCCATTATGTAGTATTTGTTTGATTGGTGCCACCACAATATGTTGTGGTTTTGACTTGATCGGCTTGCTTCGAGGATCCAGTGGGCATCGCGCCCGTGCAGGTTCGAATCCTGTTGGCCGCACCATATTTTTTCGGGGGTGTACGCACTCCCGATTTCAGCATACTGTTTGTTGCACGGATACCGTGTCAAAAAAGCGAGACCGGCGATTTCGGCCTCGTTTATCGATTTTGATTTTTTTTATGCGGTTTCGCAAAGGCGACGGGGGAGGCGTTACAAGCAGAAAGTCATGTAAGGCGGGATGCACAATATGTCTCCTTCGACGCGCAGATTGCCCGGATGGATGACTATGCTGCGGACTATTCTCTTTCCGAACTTATCCTTAAACCTCGTAAGAGAGGTCGTCGTATATCTCGTCGTGGACTTCACCTCTATCGGGGAATACATTCGGTTAAACGTTCCGCTTTCCGAGACGAGAAAATCGATTTCTATGTCGTTTCGTTTTTTTTCCGTATTGTAGTGGGTGTAGAAATACAGCGGATATCCGGAGTCGACGAGCATCTGTGCTATCATGTTTTCGTACAGCATGCCTTTGTTTATGGAAAGTTTGTCGTTGAGAATAAGATTGTATATGTCGTTTTTCTCTAAATCTTTCCTGCCGAAAGCGTGACTTATCAGAAGTCCTGTGTCTCCCATATAGCACTTTATGTACGTTCTGTCCCCGTTTCTGGCAAATCCGGTTTCCGGATCGGAGCAGTTGAAACAGACGTTGCATATCATCGAGTCGGCCAACCAGAAAAAAGCGTCTTCGTAACTTTTCGCCCCTGATTTCGGAGATATGTCGCTGTACACCACCTTCTTTTCGTGTTTGGACAAAAGTCCGGGTATCTGATCGTATATTGCCGCGACTTTTGAGGTATACGCCGTGGGAACCTTCCATATGTCATCCCTGTACAGATTGAGGATATCTCGTTTTTCCTCGTCTGCGGCGTTGAGGTCTTTTTTCCCGTCGACAAAGGCGGCCACAACCTGGGGCATGCCGCCTACAAGCATGTACTGTTTGAAAAGAAGCATCGCTTTTTTGTGCATGTCCCCGTCAAGAGCCTTTTCTTTTACGAAGCAGTCCTTTATGTAGGAGAGCATCGTCTCATCGCCGAGTGCCCAGCAGAATTCTTCGAAATCCATGGGATACATTTTGAACGACCGTTCCTCGGATGGGATTATTATGTCCGCCACGTTCTTTCTGATTGAGACCAGGGAACCCGTTTCTATGTAGTCGTATCTTCCGTCCTCCACGAGGAACTTTATGCACTCGCGCGCCCTGGGAAACTCCTGTACCTCGTCGAAAATTATGACCGACTCCCGTTCGTAAAGCTGCACGCGGTAGGCACTCGACAGGAACATGAAGAACGTGTCGAGATCACCCATATACTCCTCGAAGTATCGCCTGACGGCCGAACTTTCTTTGTCGAAATTTATGAGGATGTAGGATTTGTACTCTTTTTCCGCGAACCGGGTGACCGTCGTCGATTTTCCCACGCGGCGGGCTCCCTCGATGAGAATCGCCCTTCTGCCGCCGCATTTTTTCCACTCCGACAATTGTTCGTATGCCTTTCTTTTGAATATCATGTTCCACCTCGCACACCATTATAATACGCCCCGGATAATACGCAACCATATAAATGCGAAATAAACGGATAATACGCACTTATAGTATGGTCAATTGGACAGATAATACGCAGGTAAGGAAGAGAGACCAAATTCATTGGGCATGCCCGTCCCATGGCGTTTCTGACGAACGGAGGCGGCGAGACAAAACACACGAAAACCCCAAAACGATATTGCATGTTTCTTATAACTATGGTATACTTTTCCCATAAAAATCAAACGAGGTGCATACCGTGAAGAATCAGAGCGTCGTATCAGACCTTAGAAAGCAGGTGTTTACCGAACTTTCCCGCGTGGCCTACGAGGCTGACCAGGACAGTATCGCGTCGGGAATAGAGGCGATACCCTACATAATCACCCCGGACGAGGTTCCGCAGTACAGAGAGAGCATTTACAGGGAACGTCAGATAGCGTCGGAAAGAGTCCGTCTCGCAATGGGGCTTTCGCTTCGTCCCGCAAACAAACCCGTGCATCTTACCGAGGGTCTCATGGACAGCGCTATAGCCGACAGATATTACGAACCGCCTCTCATGCAGGTCATTCCGTCCGCGTGTGACAAGTGTCCGGAAAACAAGTACAAAGTCACAAACATGTGCCGCAACTGCGTGGGACATTTCTGCATCAAGGCGTGCCCCAAAGGCGCGATATCCGTCGTCGAAGGAAAGTCGCACATAGACCAGGAGAAATGCATACAGTGCGGAAGGTGCAAGGCCGTGTGTCCTTACGACGCCATATCTCACAGGGTGCGTCCGTGCGCGTCCGCGTGCGGGATAGACGCGATAGACACCGACGAATACGGCAGAGCGCGCATAGACAGCGACAAGTGCGTCGCTTGCGGGCAGTGCATGGCGGCGTGTCCGTTTGGCGCGATAGCCGACAAGTCGCAGATATTCCAGCTGATTACCGCAATGAGAGGCGGGGACAAGGTCATAGCGGAGGTCGCTCCCGCGATTTCCGGACAGTTCGGGCCCAAGGCCACTTTGGGCAAAATAAAGACCGCGCTCATGAAGCTCGGTTTCGCCGACATGTATGAGGTCGCGGACGGAGCCGACATGGGTTGCATGGCCGAGGCGCATCACTACGCCGAGCAGGTCGCCACGGGCAAGAGCCCGTTCCTCTTCACTTCGTGCTGTCCCGCGTGGGCGGTTCTCGTGAGAAAGCAGTATCCCGACTTAAAGTCTCAGATATCCAACGAGCTCACGCCCATGGCCGCTACGGCGAGGGAGATAAAGGAGCAGGTTCCGGACGCGAGGATAGTCTTCATAGGACCGTGTGCCGCGAAGAAGCTCGAGGCGTCCAGAAGGTCCATACGAAGCTACGTTGACTTCGTCATAACATTTGAAGAGCTTTCCGGGATGTTCGCGAGTCGCGACATAAACGTGGAGCAGTGTGCCGAATCGCCTCTCAACGAGCCCGCGTCTTCGGCGGGCAGAGGGTACGCCGTGGCGGGCGGCGTCGCCGAGGCGGTGGAAAAGTGTCTCAAAGAGTACTATCCGGAGGTCGACGAAGCCGTCATACACCACGCGGAGGGCCTCGCGGACTGCAAGAGAATACTCAACGCGGCACAGTCCGGCAAGATAAGCAACTGCATGATAGAGGGCATGGGATGCCCGGGAGGCTGCGTCGCGGGCGTTGGTACCATAATTCCTCCCGACAAAGCGAGGATTCTGGTGGGTCTCGACCAGAAGAAGAGCAAAAAACAGATTCCTTCCGAGGAGATTTTGGAAAAAGCCCAGAGGCTTACAAGCAAAAAGTGAGTTTTCGGCGGAAACGAGGCATTCCCGAGTTTCCGCCTTATAAGTTTGGGAGGCTGGCGTGAGATACGGCATTGCGATTTTGGGCGCGGGGCCCGCGGGAATTTCTGCCGCCGTAAACGCGACGATTCTCGGCAAGAGCGTCATCTGGCTCGGCGACGGCATGGATAGGACCGATGCCGCGAGGGCGGAGAAGGTGAGAAACTACATAGGACTTCCGGACGTTTCCGGAAAAGAGCTCGCCGCGGCGTTCATGGAACACGCGGAAAGTTTCGGCTTAAGCCCTCTCGGCGAGGTCGTGACGGGCGTATACAAGGGCGAGGACGGGTTCACGTGCTTTGTCGGGACGGAGAGTTTTGATGCGGAGGCCGTCATCATTTGTTGCGGCATGAAGGGCACGAAGACGGCGGAAGGAGAGGAGAAGTTCGTGGGGAAGGGCATAAGCTACTGCGCGACCTGCGACGGCTTCCTCTACAAAGGCAAGACAGTGGGCGTGTATCTCGACGATAAGAAATACGAGGCCGAGGCGAAATACATTTGCGGACTCGCGGGGAAGGCGTATCTTTTTCCCTTGTACCGAGGATGCGGCATTGAGAGGGCCAACGTCGAGGTCATAATGAAAAAACCCACTGCGTTCAGAGGGGACTCGAGGCTCCGCCGGGTGGTCTTCGGCCGGGACGGAAGGGACGTCGACGGAATGTTCATTCTCAAAAGCGCGCTGCCTTTTTCGACGCTCGCGCCGGGGCTGGAGCTATGCGACGGACACGTGAAGGTGGACCACGGCATGCGGACGAACATAGAGGGGCTTTTCGCCGCGGGCGACTGCACGGGGCGGCCGTATCAGTACGCGAAAGCCGTAGGAGAGGGAAACACGGCCGCGCATTCGGCGGTCGAATACATAGACTCCATAAAATGACACGGAGACGAAATGGGTAAAAAAGTGTATTCGGGATTGGACGGAATCCCGCGCGGGACGGCGGCCGACAAAATAACGGAAGGTTGCATAGTGCTGGAAGGCGGGGCGTTCCGCGGTGTGTACAGTTCGGGCGTCCTTGACAGGCTCATGCTGGCGGACATAAACATGCGCTGCACGATAGGCGTGTCCGCGGGGGCGCTCTGCGGCATGAACTACGTGTCGGGGCAGATAGGAAGATCCGCGGAGGTCAACCTTAACTTCCGTCACGACTCGAGATACGTCGGCTTCCGCGCGCTTTTGCAAAACAGGGGCGTGATAGGTTTCAAATTCCTCTTCAAAAACTATCCGAAGGACAAGACCCCTTTCGACGAAAAGATGTTCACGGACCCGGAAAGAAGGTTCGTGGCCGTCGCGACGAACTGCCTCACGGGGAAGGCGGAATATTACGAAAGGAGCAACTGCTCCGACATCTACAAGGCGGTGCAGGCGTCCTCCTCCATGCCGTACATCTCCGCGAAGGTCATGGTGGACGGCATCCCGTGTCTCGACGGCGGGTGTTCGGACAAAATCCCGTATCTTTGGCCGATGAATGAGGGCTACGAAAAGATAATAATCGTGCGTACGAGGGACAAAACCTGGAGAAAGGAGCTCAAAGACAAAGAGAGCATGGCTCCGTACAGATTCTACCGCGGGAAATACAGGGAGTTCGCGAAATCCCTCGCGTCGTCCTACAGACGAACGAACGAGGCGATAGACGAGATAGAGCGTCTTGAAAACGAGGGGAAGGTCTTCGTGATAGCCCCTTCCACACCGGTCACGGTGACGAGGCTCGAAAAAGACATGGAAAAACTCGGCGCCCTCTACTGGCAGGGATATAACGACGTCGAGGCTCTTCTCCCTTCGCTGGAGGAGTATCTGCGCACGGACTGATAAGTCGTCAAAAAAGGATACTGCGGCACGAAACTTAAAACGGGTTCGCCGTGTCCGCCGCGGATTGCGTTTTTTCGTAGCGTCTGCTATAATTTTTGTCGCAAAGGCAAAGGGGAAAAGACATGAAATTTGTGGAACTTACGACACATACTACGACGGAGGGGTCGGAGCTTGTGGCCGACGTAATGTGGAGATACACGAGCTACGGCGTCGCCATATCCGACGTCGCCGACGTCATAGCGCTGCAGGAAAACAAAGTATTGTATTGGGACTACATGGACGAGGACCTGACGAGGGACACGGGCGACGTTTTGGTGAAGGCGTACATCGCGGCGGACGAGAAAGACAGTGTCCTTCCCCTTATACGCGGCGACATAGAGGAGATAGTGAGAAACTGCGACGGGGCCTTTTCTCTCGGTTCGCTGGAACAGACCACCCGCGATGTGGACGGCGACGACTGGATAGAGATATGGAAGACTCATTTCCGGCCCCTGCACATAGGCTCCAGGATTGTCGTCGTGCCCGAGTGGATAGCGTACGAGAAAAAGCCGGAAGAGGAAATCGTGAAACTCGATTCCAACATGGCGTTCGGCACGGGAGAGCACGAAACCACCTCGATGTGTCTCGAGCTCATGCAGGAATACATCGAAGGCGACAGCGTGTGCGTCGACGTGGGGTGTGGGAGCGGAATTTTGGGCATATCGGCCATAAAGCTCGGTGCGAAGTACGCGTATCTCACGGACATCGACTACGTGGCCGTGGAGAGCGCGAAACACAACGCCAAGATAAACGGCGTAGAAGACAAAGTCACGGTCGCCCACAGCGACCTTTTGCAGAGCGCCGACATAAAGGGCGACATAATGTTCGCCAACATCACCGCGGACGTTCTCGTGCGTCTCGCACCGTCCATCCCCAAAAATCTCAAGGAAGGCGGGGTGCTCATCTTAAGCGGCATAATAGACAAATATCTTGAGAAGGTCCTCAAGGTTTACGGCGAAGAGGGACTGACCCTCGACAAACAGGTGAAGAAGGGCGAATGGATAGCCCTTGCGTATAGGAGTCCGAAAAAATGACATCGCAAGAAGGTAGCATGGAGGCTGCACTGTATTATGATATGGTAAATCATATTCCGTATGACGTTTACCCGAATTCTGAGGCCACGGAAGACGACATCTCCGAAAGGCTACTTTTTGAGTATCTGAGAAAGACGAATAACATACTTTTCGAACAGGCCGGCAAGATCGGCGTTATGGATATTCTCGACAATCTGCAACTTCTGACGACAGTTTACGGACGGAAGTATATCCAGAACGTCGCATTGATGGTGTTTTGTGAACATGCGGACAGGTTCCTTCCGAAAACGTGGGCGGAAATCAAAACTTTCCCGGAAGGAAACAGGCGTGCCAAAAAAGTTGTCGTCAAAGGCTCTGTTCCCGCAATGATAAGCGGCGCGGCAGGGTGGATACGTGAAAACGTTATAAGGAAGAAAGACGTGGAGACTGATTTTCAAATTGAGACAACGGGGACGGTCAACTATCCGGACGAAGCCGTGGAGGAGGCAATTGCTAACGCTTTCTATCACAGAGATTACCGTTCCGGGCAGCCTGTAAGTATAGAAATTGAACCGAACCGCATAAGAGTCGTCAGTTTTCCGGGAATTGACAGCGTTATTTCGTATAAAGCGGTTGAGGAAGGCGTGCGCTTTGTGCCCAAATACGCGCGGAACAAACGCTTGGGCGAGTTTTTAAAGGAACTTAATCTGGCAAGGGGAATAGGGGTAGGGGTTCCGATTATACAGCAGGTTCTCCGAGATAACGGTTCACCCAGAGCAGTATTCAAAACTGACGATGATCGCAAAGCGGTGTCGGTTGAAATACCCATTCATCCGGATTTTCTTTCTTAAAACAGTAAGCCATCGAATAAAGCGGTTTCTTCTGAAATGACACAATAAATGAGACAATAAACTGGAAACCCGATTCAAACGATGATAATATTCGAGAATTCGTATTATTTGGATACGAAGCAACAATTTTAAATTTGATATCTGACAACAGGAAGATAAAAAGGAAAATGCTTGCGAAGGAAGCCATGTGCGTTGAAAGTACAGTATCGAGGGCGATTCGGCATTTGGAAGATATGGAAATAATCAAGCGAGTCGGTTCCCGTAAGACGGGATATTGGGAGATAACAAGTTGAGCGAACATAGACGTTTCTTTGCTCAAACAGAATATCCGCAAAACTCGGAAGTTACCGTGTCCGGGGAAGAGTTTAGTCATGCGACCAAGGTTCTGCGCTTATCGGAAGGCGAGGAGATAGTTCTTCTGGACGGAACCGGAAAGGAGTACACCGCCATCGTGACCGGGGTCGGGAAAAAGGAGATGACCTGCCACATAACAGGCGAGTTCGTTTCGGACAGGGACCCGGAGAAGGATATTTACCTTCTCTGCGGCGCGCTCAAAGGCGACAAAACGGAGCTTGTCATACAGAAGGCGACGGAGCTGGGAGTTAGCAAAATAGGGATATTCCGCTCCAGATACTGCTCCGCCTATTTCAACGGCAACAAAGTGGAGCGATGGAAAAGGGTCGCGAACGAGGCCGCGAAGCAATGCGGGAGATCTTCCGGTGCGTTAATTTTAACTTTTGATGATTTCCCGTCGGCACTCGAGTCGGCCAAAGGATACGTCAATAAACTCTTTTTTTGTGAGTTCGAGAAAAAGTCGCAGGCGGATTTGTCGAAGCTTTCCGGAAACGGCGTCGCGCTCGTCGTTGGAAGCGAGGGCGGCTTCACGGAGGAGGAGTACGGGCTCGCGTGCGGGGAGTACGGGTTCAAGGGGATGACTCTCGGCAGCCGGATACTCCGTGCGGAGACCGCGGCCATCTCGGCGGTGACGCTCATATCTTATTTTGCGGGGGAACTTTCATGAAGGTGGCGGTATTTACTTTGGGGTGCAAGGTGAACGAGGTCGAGTCGGCGTCCATGATGTCATCTTTGGAGGACATGGGCCTCGAGGTCACTGACAAACTCCGATTTGCCGACATTTACATACTCAACACCTGCGCCGTGACGAAGGAGGCGGAGAAAAAGAGCAGGCAGCTCATAGCCCGGGCCAGAAAATGGAATCCAGACGCCAAGATATACGTTTGCGGTTGCGCCACAGAGAAGGACGGCACGGCGTTCACGGAAAAGGGTTGCACGGTCTTCGGGGCGAAGGACAAAGAAAGAGTCGTCGAATACATCGCTAGCGAATACGGCCTTCCCTACTGCGGGGGACTCCTGTATCCAAAACAGGTCAAGACGAGGGCGTTCGTCAAAATATCGGACGGGTGCAACAGGTTCTGCTCATACTGCGTGATCCCGTATCTCCGTGGCAGGGTAGTGAACCGTCCCATAGAGGACATCGTCGAGGAGATAAGGCATATCGACAGCCTCGAGATAGTTCTCACGGGCATAGACATATCCGCGTACGACGAGGGCGGCGGACTTTACGCGCTCATCGACGCGCTGAAGGACGTGAAAAGCAGGATAAGGCTCGGTTCGTTGGAGTGCAACGTGATAGACGAGAGGCTTTTGGAGTCCCTTTCGGGGCTCAGAGACTTCGCCCCGCAGTTTCATCTGTCGCTTCAGAGCGGGAGCGACAGGGTGCTCAAGGCAATGAACAGGCACTACACCAGGGAGGAGTACCTGGAAAAATGCAGGCTCATATACAAATATTTCCCGCTCGCGTCCATAACGACGGACATAATAGTGGGTTTTCCCACGGAGACCTATGAGGATTTTCAGGAAACGCTGTCCATTATAGAGGAGGCAGGGTTCGCGAGAATCCACGCGTTCCCCTATTCTCCGAGAGAGGGGACCGTAGCGTACGGAATGAAGCAGATTTCGGGACTTGACAAAAGCGACAGGATGTACACGCTCCTCAAAGCCGCGGACAAGGCGGAAGCCAGGTATGTGGCCTCGTTTTACGGCAAAGAGGAAAAGGTTCTTTGGGAGAAAAAGATCGGCGACTACATGATGGGCTACACCGGCAACTATATAAAGGTGTTCGGCCTCGGATTTCGCAAGGGGATGGAGAAAGTGCACATAGGATCGTACTGGGCAGATTTTCATGCGGCTTTGAACATAGATGACTGGATATATTAGGGCGGGCGTCGCCGTGAGAAGATTCTTCGCGGAGACGTTCAGGTGCCACGGCAAAACCGAATACGAGGAGATATTCACCCGCGGATTGAGGCGGAAGAAGGGCACGAACACCGTGTACCCATGGCTTTACATCCGCTTTTTCGTCATACTTTTCGCGATCTTCACCCTGTTTCTCGTCACGATGTACTGCTTCGGAAACATACTGCTGTATCCTTCGGCGGTGGCCTTCGGGGGGATATGCTTCGCGCTTCCATTCATTCTGCTGATATACGAGCTTTATCCAAAAAAAGATTTGTCCGTGGTGAGGCTTCTCGGAATCGTGGTAGTCGGCGGGCTACTGTCGATAGTTCTCGCGCTCGCCCTCTATTATGTGCTTCCGGAGCCGGAGGGCTGGCTGGACGCTTTCGAGGTAGGGTGCGTCGAGGAATTTTCCAAGGCGGTGGTCGCCATCTTGATAATCATCGCCATGAAGACGAAAAACCCGTTCCTCGGTTTCGTCGTGGGCGCCGCGGTCGGCGCGGGATTCTCCGTCATAGAGGACACGGGCTACATATTCGCCTATTCGTCTAACTCCGTCGTGATTTCCGGAAGGGAGATAGTCGACCTATTCGTTAGCCGCGGGATTTCTACGTTCTGCACGCACATTCTCTGGACGGGGCTCATCGCCTGGGCGTACACGAGACGGAAAAACATTCTCAACTGGTCGCTCACCTTCGCCGGGACGTGCGTTCTCTCGGTGGCGCTTCACATGCTGTGGGACGCCCCCGTGTACGGCGTCGGCGGGAGTCTTCTCTGCGCGGCGTGCGGGATATGCGCCGGTGCACTTTCCGTAGCCGTGGCGGTCACGGAGTGGAGAAAAGAAGGCATCCGAAGGGATGGGGTTTCCGAAAGGCCTTTCGGGACGTCTGCGGAGCAGTTGCCGCCCTACTTTAGGCAGGGCGCGAAGATAAGCTCGTCTCTGGCCCTCGTCCTCGTGTGCATATGTGCGCTGATATACGTCTTTCTGCCCGTATACGTGGGATACGGCATGGCGACGTTCTCCGACCCGGAAAACTTCGTGGCTTACGCCCAGTGGTATTACGATCTCGACGCGAATCCCGAAAGAGAGTTCGACGCGGCGGCGGGAGCGGACACGAAGATAGACATAATGATAGGAGACGTGACATACACATACGTCACCCAGACGGAATTCGCGGAGAGCGAGGAAATAGAAGAGACCTCATATCTGTACACGTACTGCTACAGGCAGGAGGAAGGCGGCTACACGCTTACGGACATATACGTAGACATTTCTGAAGGCGGCAATACGTGCCACGGCGAATACGTCACCGTCTTATGGCAGGGTGAGGAATATTTCGGATACTTCGCGGTGAGCCCGTACATTTCCGGTGTCATCGTGGAAGACGACGGAACGGTGGTCGCGACGTTGTACGACGACGCGTTCGTCTACGCCCCGGACTACTATTCCCCAAAGGGCACGCTGCCGACGCTGTGCGTGGCCGCAAGCATAGTCGTCTGCGATGTGGTGGTGCTGATAGTACTTTATTCAAAAGCTCGCAAAAAAAAGAAAAATGAGGGTGAGAGAGACTGTAAATGCGACTGCAAATGAGACTGTAAAGAGACTGAAGAATAAGACTGTAGTCGATACCGTAATTGAGAATGAGACCGTAATCGGGGCCAAATGAGACTGTAAACTTATACTGAACCGTGGTATTGAAATACGCTGACCGGTCATAAATCATATAACGCAGCATGCAACGGAAACACAATTCGGGGCCTGTTCCCTTTTGCTTATTTATCTGGAAGGGTTCCTCGCTTATATTCACAATAAGGAAAAACGCAGGGGCGAGGCATATGTCGCGAGCGGCGATAGTTTGACAAGGAGCCCCCTTTAAATATATAATTTAATCCTAAACGAGCGGCGCTTACGGCGCCGGTCACGGAACGAAAACCGACGATATTCAGAGGTGATATGGACAAGACATACAATCCCAAGAATTTTGAAGACAAACTCTACAGGGAGTGGGAAGACAAAGGGTATTTCAAGGCCGTCAGGGACGACAACAAGGTGCCTTACACGGTCATGATGCCGCCCCCCAACGTCACGGGCGTGCTCCACATGGGCCACGCCATGGACGAAACTCTCCAGGACACCGTGGTGCGATTCAAACGCATGCAGGGCTACTGCACGCTGTGGCTTCCCGGCACCGATCACGCGTCCATAGCGACTGAGGTCAAGGTCGTGGAAAAGCTCGCCAAGGAAGGCATAAAAAAAGACGACCTCACAAGGGAGGAGTTTTTACGCCATGCGTGGGAGTGGAAGGAGCAGTACGGCGGGACTATCATAAACCAGCTCAAAAAGCTCGGTTGTTCGTGTGACTGGTCCCGTCTCGCCTTCACGATGGACGAGAAATGTTCCAAGGCGGTGAGAGAGGCCTTCGTAAACCTTTACGACAAAAAGCTCATATACAGAGGAAATCGCATAATAAACTGGTGTCCCACCTGCAGGACCGCCATATCCGACGCGGAGGTGGAGTACGAGGAGGAAGACGGGCACCTTTGGCACCTCAAATACATGGTTGAGGGCTCCGACGAGTACGTCGTCGTGGCGACGACGCGTCCCGAGACGATGTTCGGGGACACTGCGGTGGCGGTGAACCCCAAAGACGCGAGATACAAGCATCTCATAGGCAAAAACGTCATACTTCCCATAGTCGAAAAGCCCATCCCCATCGTCGGCGACGAACATGCCGACATGACGTTCGGCACCGGCTGCGTGAAAATCACGCCCGCGCACGACCCCAACGACTTTGAGGTGGGCCTTCGTCACAATCTCGAAATCGTCCGCGTCATGAACGATGACGGCACGATGAACGAGGGAGCCTGCGGGTACGCCGGACAGGACAGATACGAGTGCAGGGAGAATCTTTTAAACGAGCTCAATGAAAAGGGAATACTCGTCAGGACGGAGCCGCACAAGCACAATGTCGGACACTGCTACAGGTGCCGCACCACGGTGGAACCCATAGTCTCCCGTCAGTGGTTCGTCAAGATGGGTCCGCTCGCGGGGCCCGCGATAAACGCCGTGACGTACAAGAAGACGTCCTTTATTCCTGAGAGATTCGCAAAGACGTATTACAACTGGATGGAGAACATCAAAGACTGGTGCATATCGAGACAGCTTTGGTGGGGACACCGGATTCCCGTATGGTACTGCAGCGACTGCGGCGCGGAAATCTGCGAAAAGGAAGACCCCGCGGCATGCCCGGTGTGTGGGAGTTCGCACATAGAGCAGGACGAGGATGTTCTCGATACATGGTTCTCCTCCGCCCTCTGGCCGTTCTCCACGCTCGGATACCCGGACGACACGTCTGACCTCGAATATTTCTACCCGACGGATCTTTTGGTCACGGGCTACGACATAATCTTTTTCTGGGTCGCGAGGATGATTTTTTCCGGTTTGGAGCACATGAGGAAGGTTCCCTTCCACACGGTCCTCATACACGGGCTCGTGAGAGACGAGCAGGGCAGAAAGATGTCCAAGTCCGCCGGGAACGGCGTTGACCCTCTCGAGGTCATAGACAAATACGGCACGGACAGCCTCCGTTTCTCCCTCATGCAGGGAGTCGCCCCCGGGAACGACACGAGATATTCCGACGCAAAGGTGGAGGCGTGTTCCAACTTCATGAACAAAATCTGGAACGCCTCGAGATACGTCATAATGAACTGCGAAGGTGTGGAGATAAAACCCATCGCCGGACTCAAGCTCACCTACGCCGACAAATGGATAATGTTCCGGCTCCAGTCCGTCATAAGGGATGTCACGCTCCTTCTCAACAGGTACGAGCTTGGCGTCGCCGCGCAGACACTCTACGACTTCGTCTGGGACAGTCTTTGCGACTGGTACATAGAGCTTACGAAGTCCGTCCTCTGGTCGGACGATCCCGTAAAAAAGAGCTCCACGCTTTCAGTGCTCGTCTTTGTTCTGACGGAGACACTCAAGCTCCTGCACCCTTTCGTCCCTTTCATCACGGACGAGATTTACAGAAACATACCGGGCACGGAAGGCTCCATAATGGTGCAGAAATTCCCGACGTACAACTCAAGGCTCGCCTACAGAAGGGAAGCGGCAGTGTTCGAGGGTGTCATCGAGATAATCAAGGCGGTGAGGGCCGTAAAGAAGGAAGTCGACTGCCCCGCTTCAAAAAAGGTCACGCTTTACGTTGTGACCGACCAAAGACGCATGATATCCTCCAACGCCGACAGTATCCTCCGTCTCGCGGGCGCATCGGACGTAAAGTACATATCTTCGCCGGAGGAGGCCGGCGGCAACCACGTGACCAAAGTCCTCTCGATAGGCACCGTGTGCATCCCCATGGGGGAGCTCGTGGACATAGAGGCGGAGAAGACAAGGCTCAAAGGCGAGCTGGAAAAGATAGATTCCGAGATAAACAGGGCCGAGTCCAAACTCATGAACCAGGGATTTTTGAACAAGGCTCCCAAAAAGCTCGTGGACGAGGAGACCGCCAAGAGAGACAAATATGTGGAGATGAGACAGAAGGTGTCGGAAAGGCTCGACGCGCTTAAGAGCGACAACTGAAAAAAGACATAATGAAAGCGCTCCCTGACGGGGAGCGTTTTTTTGACGGTTGATTTTCTTACAGGGTCACGTCTTCCGGTGCTGGCTCGGTAAACGGTCCGTCCTCCGTGCCGCCGGCGTCCTGCGTTTCGGCGTATTCAGGCGCGGCGGGGGATTGCCCGGGCGTGGCTTCGTCGGGCATATGCCCGAGCTTTACGAGAAGCGGTATGACTATCGCGGCCGTCGTTATCGCCGCACACGAGTCGGCTATGAATCCCGCGTAAAGTATGCCGTTCATCCCGAGCGCCAGGGGGAGAAGATATATGAGCGGCAGCTGGAAGAACACCTGCCGCGCAATCGATGCGACGATTCCGCGTTTTGGCATCCCAAGCGACGGGAAGAAGTTCGAGACGCTTATCGGTATCGACACGACGGAGACCGCCGCCATGTAGATTCGGAGGTATTGCGTTCCGAAATGGTCGTACAGTTCGTCGGTACCCGATTTGAAGATGTGGAGTATCGGCACGGGTATCGTCTGGAAGAGAATAGTCGCGACAACTCCGACGCAGAAAGCCACTCCCACGACGTACAGGAAGGAATTTCGGACTCGTTTGTATTTCTTTGCGCCGTAGTTATAGCCGAACACCGGTTGACAGCTTTGGGCTATACCTACGATTATCGCATTGAAAATGGAGTCTACCTTGGAGACCACTCCCGCGACCGCTATCGCAGTCGCGCTTCCGTATTCCGCCATGGCGGCTTCGTAGTCGATGATTCCCTCCACCGTGTGCGCTTCGATGTATTCCGCGGGCACTTCACCCGTAAAGCCCTCTATGAGGCTCGTTCCGCCGTATTTCGAGAGCTGGTTGTTTATGACCGTCGAAACAATCATTATGGCGAGCTGCATGAGGCCCGCGGAAAGACCCAGCTTCATTATTTCCTTCATCGCGTCCCAGCGGGGCCTGAAGTATTTGAAGCGGAACCTTATCGATTTGAAACGGAAGAAATAAGCGGCGCACATTCCGGCGGAGAAGACCTGTCCTATTATCGTGGCGAGCGCGGCTCCCGCGATTCCCATGTCCAGAGGATACATGAAAAGAGCGTCAAGTCCTATGTTTATGATCGCACCGGAAAGGGTGACGAACATGGAGTAGTTGGGACTCTTGTCCGCACGGATGATGATGGCCCCGCCCGCGCCAAACATCTGGAAAGGCATGCCTATCGCGATTATCCATGTGTAAGTCATGGCATAATCGTGAGCTATGGTGCCGTTTTTCGCACCGAAGAGATTGAGAAGCGGGCTTCTTGCGAGCACCGTCACGACCGCGAGCACGATTCCAACGGCGATGAGAAGGAAGAACCCGTTTCCTATCACCTGTCCGAGTTTCTTTTTGCTTGCACCCTGGCCCTGCATGAGGCTGAACCTGGACGCGGTCCCGCATGCAATGAACACGTAGAACGCGGTCATAAGAAGGACGAACATATAGGCCGCCTGCGACGCGGCGTTGCCGGACGTCCCGAGAACCTGCCCTATGAATATCTGGTCCACTATGTTGTAAATTGATGCTACGAGGTGCGACAGGATTGACGGGATTGCGAAAGTCAAAAGAAGTCTCGATATCTTCGCTTCGCCTAAATTCAGCTCTTTTTTCTTTGATACGGTGCCCATTTTCTTTTCATCTCAAGTGTTTTTTAATTACCGTAAAAGATTATAGTCCCGGGCATTTGAAATGTAAAACGTTAGAAATGTGATTTGTTATGTTTTTTCAATCAGTTTTTCTAATGCGATAAATTCTTTGTCCGGAGAAGAAAAAAGGCAGCGGATTTTCCCGCCGCCGAAGATTTTCTTCTTTTTTTATTTCTTTTTCTGTACGGACGCGAGAAGGGCGTCGACCTCTTTCCTGAGAACCGCGAGAGCCTCTTCCGCGCTTGCCTTGTTCGCGGCCTTCACGGAGTAGTATATCTTGAGCTTGGGCTCCGTGCCGGAAGGTCTTGCGCAGATGAAGCTTCCGTTCTTGAGCTCGTAGTAGATGCAGTTCGTGAGAGGAGAGCCAATTTTGGTTTTCTCGCCCGTGGCAATCTCCGTTCTCGTGTCGGAGGAGTAGTCGCGTATGGCCTCGACCTCGTAGATTCCGAACTTGTCGACGGTCTTTTCCTTGAGCGCGTCTATGACGGCGTTCATTTCCTTCATGGCGTTGAGGCCGGCGAAAGGAATCTCGCCGTTGCTGTCGAGGACGAATCCGTACGTGTCGTATATCTCGTTCAGCCTGTCGAACACGGTCTTGCCCTTGTACTCGTAGTAGCATACCATCTCCGCACAGAGCATCGACGCCACGACGCCGTCCTTGTCTCTCGCATGCGTGCCGCGGAGGTATCCGCAGCTTTCCTCGAAGCCGAACACGTACTCGTACTCGTGGCTCTTTTCCCATTCCTTAATTTTCTCGCCTATGAACTTGAAACCCACGGGGACGTCGAAAAGCTTGACGCCGAACTTGTCGCAAATGGCCTTGGCCATCCCGGTCGTGACGAAGGACTTGACGAACGCTGCGTTCTTGGGAAGTTTGCCGTCCTCGTCGAGACGAGTGAGGATGTAGTCGAGAAGAAGAATTCCGACCTGGTTTCCGGAAAGTGCCTCGAACTCGCCTTCTTTGTTCTTGACGGCGACGCCGAGCCTGTCGCAGTCGGGGTCCGTCCCGAAGACCACGGTCGCGCCTATCTTCTGGGCAAGCTCGATGCCCTTGGACAGCGTCTCCTTGTACTCGGGATTGGGAACTTTGACCGTGGAGAACTCTATGTCTTTTTTGACCTGCTCCTGCACGAGGTCGTAGTGTATCTTGAGCTTGTCGAGGACGGTCGTGACGGGCACGTAACCGGAGCCGTGCACTGGCGTGTAGACGAGTTTAAGCGTTTTTCCGCATTTTTTTACGGCTTCCTTGGAAAGGGAGAGCTTCACGAGGCATTTGTAGTAGCTCTTGTCTATTTTCGAGGGAACTTTCCGGATGTATTTCTTTTCCTGTTCCGCGGTGGGCACCTTAACGTCGAGATAGTCGGTTATCTTGGAGATGTATCCGAGAACCACGTCGGCGGCCTCGGGTGCCATCTGGGCACCGTCCTCACCGTACACCTTGTATCCGTTGTAGATTTTGGGGTTGTGCGACGCGGTTATCATGATGCCCGCGAACGTGTTGAGCGTCCTCACCGTGTAGGAAAGCATGGGAACGGGATGCTCTTTGTCGAAAAGATACGATTTTATGTCGTTTGCCGCGAGAACTTCCGCGGCGGCTTTTGCGAATTCCGGTGATTTGTTTCTTGTGTCGAACGAGATGGCGACGCCGCGGCTGACGGCTTCCGGTCCCTGTTCCTTTATGAACATCGCGAGTCCCTGCGTCGCGCGCTTCACGGTGTAGATGTTCATCCTGTTGGTGCCGTAGGCGATGATGCTGCGAAGTCCCGCCGTCCCGAACGCGAGTTCCGCGCCGAAACGCTCCTTGATCTCCTTGTCATCGTTCGCAATGGCCTGAAGTTCGGCTTTACCCTCTTCGTTGAGTCTCGGGTCGTTGAGCCAGCTGTTATAAATGTCTTTATAACCCATATAAATTTTCCTCCGTTTGGAATTTCTCTCTCCCGTCCGCGGCCCCGTGAAAGCCGTAAATTGTCGTCGCCCGCATACGGGGGGGAGTGCATAAAAATGCGAATTTGTTACTTAACATTATATTAAAATACTTGCGGCTTGTAAAGAGCGAAAAATCAAAAAATATGCCAAACGTATCAAAACAGTTGCCCGACAGTCACCTTTCCAGCGAGTTTTCGTCGAGCAGAAAGTCGCATATGTTCATGACGAGAAACCCGTCACCGCTGTATCCCGCTTTGACGTTGTCGCCGACGATGATTATCTTTTTGAACGAATCGGGAATGTTTCTGAGCGAGTTTGTCTCCTGTGTTCTTTTCCCGTAGGACGGCACGGAGTATGCAGACTGGATGTAGTATCTCCTGTTTCCGCGGTTTGCGACGAAGTCCACTTCGTATGTTATTCTCGTCGTCTTGGCTTCCGGATTTTTTGTGAACGCTTCTATAAGGCCCACGTTCACGGTGAAGCCCCTCGTGCAAAGCTCGTTGTACACTATGTTTTCCATCACGAGAGGCTCGTCGTCCAAGGTGAAGTTCAGCCTCGCGTTGCGTATGCCGGGGTCCTCGAAATAATATTTGTACAGGGAGTTCACGAACTTTCTTCCCTTAACGTCGAATCTTCTGACCTTCGTCACCATGAAGGCGTCCTGCATATAATCGAGATATTTTTTTACCGTGGGAGCGCTTATCTCTCTTCTTTTCACCGTTTTGAACGTGTTTGAGATTTTGACGGGGTTCACGAGAGACCCCACGGACGACGCCACTATGCCCGTCAGTTCCTCGAACTCGTCCTCGTTCCTGATTTTGTATCTGTCCACGATGTCGCGGACGTATATCGTTCGGAAAAGCGTGGTGAGGTAGTCCGTCTTTTCTTCGTCCGTTTTGAACGTCAGTATCTGCGGAAGCCCGCCGTAGGCCGAATAGTCTTTGAATCCGTCCTCTTTCGTTCCGTCGTACGCCGACATGTACTCGGAAAAAGAGAGGGGGCGAAGACGTATTTCGTCTCCGCGTCCGCGGAACTCCGTAATCACGTCGGTGGACAGAAATTTGGAGTTGCTCCCGGTGACGTACACGTCCACGTTGTCGTAATGCAGAAGCGTGTTGAGTACGTCCTCAAATTCCGACATGTACTGCACCTCGTCCAAAAAGACATAGTACCTGCCGTCGCCCTTGACTCTCTCTTTGACGTATGCGAGCATGCTGTCGGGATTTCTCAGGGCGATATAATCCCTGCTGTCGAGCTCCGCCTTTATTATATGCCCGTCGTCGACACCGCAACCGTGCAGATAATCGTAGAACAGCTTGAAAAGAAGATAGGATTTGCCGCATCTCCGTATCCCCGTGATTATCTTGACAAGTCCGTTTCCCTGTTTGTTTATGAGCTTTTGAAGGTAGAGGTCTCTTTTGATTTCCATGACGGCTTCCTATTTTCGTTTTTTGTGTATATACACAGATTCTGAAAATAGAATACAACCACAGGGGCCGTTTGTCAATATTGCTTCAAAAATTGTTTTCTTTTTTTGTGTAAATACTCAGATTTTGAAAACAGACTGTCTGCCCAGAACCCGGTCCGTGGAAACGATTGGTAAGATTGAGTCATGTCGCCACAAAATAAAACGGACCCGCCGGGGTCCGCCTATGTCTTTTGACGTATCGTCAGTCCTTGTCGTTTCCGCGGAAGAAATCCTCTCTCGACACGACCCTTTCCTTTTCCGGTCTGACGATTGTGTCCCTGTCCAGAAAATACGAAAGGTCGTTGGTGTAACAGTAATTTACGTTTTGGAAGGAGAAAAGAATCACGTAAGACGCGGGGAGCGTGATGAGAAGTCCCACGCCGAAAGTCAGAAACAGCGCCGCCACGTTTCCGGCGATGAGTATGAGCATGTAGACGACGTAACCGCTTAGAACGCTCCATGTGCCTTTCCCCTTCCTGGAAAAAGTGGGCTTTATCGCGCGTGCGGGCTTCCAGCCTCCGAAAAGTATGCAGGGAATCCAGTCGGTCGTGAACGTCTGCCTTATAATCATAAGGATGACGAATAGGAGGATGAACATGAAGATTCGAAGGAGCAGGAAGGAAGACACCTCCACGAAAACGTAACCGAGAAGGATCAGACACCCTATGTCGTAGACGAAGGTTATGGGGACGTATATCACGCTGAAAAGCGCGGCCTTTCCGAGATTTCTCGTGTATGCGGCGAGGAAAGGCGTCTTGGCCTGCATCTCCATTTTGTCGTGTACGACGGAGGATGCGGCGAAATGTCCGAGGGACTGCACGAATCTTTGCACTAGCACAACGATTCCGAATCCCACGAGACTCGCTATCACCTGCCCGGACATGTCCTTCACGACTTCCCAGACGTCGTTGAAACTTGTCTTGACCGTGTCCCAGACTTCCGTGGCGTTGGGGCCTTCGCTGGTGAAGTTGAACATGGCCCTCACAAGTTCGCCGATGTTCTCCGTGAGACTCTCCCACGCGGCCGTGTCTGTGATTTTGTGAATTACGGGGTACAGCACGCCGAAACTTATCGCGCCGAAAATCGCCCATACGATTACCTTGTACAGGAGGAGCTTGTATGTCGTAGAAAAGTTGTCCACGAAAACGTGGAAGGTACGTTTGAATCTCATGTGTCTTCCTTTATGTGACGTCCACGATTTTGCAAGTGAACTTGTCGCCCGACACTATGACGTAGGCGTAGGAGTTGTACGAGTATCTGGAAAGGGTGCCGGGGTTGAGGATGGTCACGCCGTCGAGTTCGGTCTCCAGGGCTTTGTGGGTGTGTCCGTACAGCGCGAGGGTTGCGCCGACCTCTTTCGCGCGCGCGTAGATTTTGGTGAGCCCCGACTTCGCACCGTATTTGTGGCCGTGGCACATGAATATGGTGACGCCCTCGATTTGCAGCGTCATCTCGTCCTCGCCCTGGGGGAAGGTCCCGTCGCAGTTGCCGTTGAGAATGTACGTCTTCCCGGGGTACCTTCCTTCCAGTATTTTCCCGTCCGCGGACGTGTCCCCGAGGTGGAAGATGTAGTCGGACTCGGAGAACTGAGTCGCGAGTCTTTCGAATATCGCCCTGTTCCCGTGAGAGTCGGAAACCACCGTTATCGTCTTCATGCAATATTCCTCAAATCTTAGATTTCAGGTCATTGAGCGCCCTCGCCCTGTGCGACACGGCGTTCTTTTCCTCGGCCGAGGCAACCCCGAAGGATTTTCCCAAATCGTCCGAGAAGAACAGCGGGTCGTATCCGAATCCGCCCGAGCCTTCCTCGGCGCAAAGTATTTTCCCGTATGTCTTTCCTTCCCCGTACACGGCGGAGCCGTCCGGACCGCAGAGGCAGACGCAGCAACAAAAGTGTGCGCTTCTGTCTTCTTCTCCCTCCATGTTCTTCAAAAGGAGCGCGCGGTTTTCCGCGTTGCCGCCACCCGAATAGCGGGAGGAGTATATCCCGGGAGCGCCTCCGAGGGCGTCCACACAGAGCCCCGAATCGTCCGCGAGAGCGGGAACGCCGAGGGCTTTTGCCACCGTCGATGCTTTTATGTACGCGTTTTCCCTGAAACTTTTGCCGTCTTCCGCAATGTCTTCGTCGAAGCCCAGATCCTTCATGGGCACGAAAGAGTACTCCGTGAGAATTTCGGACATCTCGCGTATTTTGTTCGCGTTGGAGGATGCCACGGCGATGATTTTCTTTTCCATGCTATAAGTTTACCACATCTTGCCGCTTTCGTAAATAGCGGGGCCCAAGTTTTCACCACTTCAGGTTGTGCAGCTCTCCTTTCGTGTTGAGACCCTCGTAGCCGTTTTGACGGAGCGCCTCGTACACGCCTATCGCCACGCTGTTGGAAAGATTGAGCGAACGAAGATCTCCGAGCATGGGGATGCGCACCGAGGTGTCCGGGTTCTCTTTGAGAAGTTCCTCGGGAAGACCCCTCGTCTCTTTCCCGAAGACGAGAAAGTCTCCGGGGAAAAACTTTGCGTCGCTGTAGACTTTCCGGCCTTTTGTGGTGAAGTAGTAGAACCTCCCGCCCTCGTTCTTTTCAAAAAATTCCCCGAGGTTTTCGTAGTACGTGACGTTCAGGTGCTGCCAGTAGTCGAGTCCGGCGCGTTTTAAGGACCTGTCGTCCACGCTGAATCCGAGCGGTTTCACGAGGTGCAGGCGGCATCCCGTCGCCGCGCAGGTCCTCGCTATGTTTCCCGTGTTCTGCGGGATTTCTGGTTCTACCAAGACTATGTTAAACATGTTGCTTTGACATCCTTATTTTAACGAATCACTCTGTTTTTGTTAAGTGTCAGTTTTTTATCCGCACGATTTATGTCCGTCAATCCCTGGGAATTGTAACTATGTTGAACA
>JAJQAK010000023.1 GCA_021203845.1 Clostridia bacterium
ATATAGACCTTTATGACCGGAAAACAGAACTGCTCTCACAGGAAGGACTTATGTAACATTTTTCTGAGGCAGGGGAGGGGCTGACAGGGGAGGGGTAAACCTATCTGCATTACCGTAAATAGGTTTACTCCTCCTGCGTAATATAACTACCTTTGGTATGCCCCTTTATTTTCTACCCCCACATGTGGTATTATGCTGAGTAATACTGTATGGAAGGGGGCGAGGCGTTTGTCGCGTAGAAGGCACGCCGGGCCACATAACCGCGGTCACGAAGTCAGAGATATAGATTGGTGGCGCAGTGTTCGCACCGATCTTACCTATTATGATTACCATTACATGAGGCTTACCCAGCTCGTTATATCCATGTATGAATGGACAGGCCTCCCCGATACCGTCGATGTGCGCTTCCTGGAGCTTGCTCTTTTCATGGACGGACAGGCTGCCTTTATAAAGGATCCGGCTCTCGGCATACTCGGCCTGCGTGTTACGGCAGCAGGCAATCCTTCGACTTATGGTATCCCTCTCAAGCGTTGGGTGTTCGGCGATAACGGCTACAACATGATGTGTGACGAGACCGATTCGGTCATGTGTTTCGCCAACTACCTGCGCAGACCCGTAGCTCTTGACACGTCACTGTTCGCACGCAGGATAGGGGAGCTTGACGAGACCATCGGTGTCAACGTCAACGCCCAGAAAACACCTATCCTTATCGTATGCAACGAACAGCAGCGTCTGACATTTCAGAACCTCTACGAGAAGTACGAGGGCAACGTACCTGTTATCTGGGGAGATAAAGGTCTCGACCCGAAAGGCGTGCAGTGTCTCCAGACCGACGCACCTTATGTCGCAGACCAACTCTACGAACTCAAGAAACGGTACAACGATGAATTTCTTACGTCGATGGGCATCAACTCCATCGGCACGAAGAAAGAAAGGCTCACAGAAGCTGAGTCTATGCAAGTCCAGGGCGCGACCGTAGCATCACGTCACTCGCCGATCGAGATGCGAAGGAAAGCCTGTATGGAGTTGCGCAAAATGTGGCCCGACGAGTGCGGAGATGCCTGGTGCGAGTTCAGACCTGACTTCGTTGCCGGTATCGCTCAGGAAGTGGGACTCACCGATATAGAGACTGCGAAAGAAGGTGACCCCGTCTATGAGCCGGTATACAACGGAGCTTAGGTACATATGTGAATCGAAAGCACGGCAAAAAGGTGTCGAATACTACGACCGTCTCGGTGCGCGCGAGCTTATCAAAGTCGCACGCCCTGAGATCTTCGACTTCGACTACCCGATCTTCGATGAAGATTACAGACCTACACTTGAGACGAACATCATCAGGCACTACTACACGCGCGAGATCGCAGCGGAAACGGTAGGTTTGTGGGAGCTTTGGCTCGAAAACAAAATGAACGAGATCATGCCTGCCTACAATGCCATCTACCGCACTATGCTGCTCGATTTCAACCCGCTCTACACGGTCAATTACTACGTCAAAAAGGACGATACGAACAAAACAGACACCGACCGCAGCATCGTTACCGCCCAGACTGACGCAACGACCCTCACGTCGAACAACGAGAAAGACCGGTCAAGCGTATCCGACGAACGGCTCGACAAAGACAAGTTCAGCCACGAGAAGATGGTCGATGCCCTCGACAAGACCGTCACCGACCACGAAGATACACGCGAAACGATCGACTCGACCGACACCGTACACCAGGACACTTCGAGCAAGACCGACAACACCCTCGACGATACCGAATTTACGACCGGAACGTCGCACAACGACCGTACATACAACGAAACAAAGATCACTGACGGTCAGACTACCGATGCGTTTTCGGATACGCCCCAGGGTGCTCTCACCAATGTCATGGCAGAGAACTACCTGACCACTGCCGACAAGAAGAACAACGACGAGACCGTCGTTACCAACGGCACACAGACCGATGACGGTACCACTTCGGGAACGCTCACCGGAAACCACGTGACTGACGGTCTCGTTGTCGGCGTAGCTGACACCACAGATGTCTACCATGCCGAAGACGTGGGTGTGCTCGACGGTGTGCATGTGACCGATCTCGACGACGTGAAAGACACCGACGGTCACGAAAAGACACGCTCTTGGGATTCAGTGAAACTCAAAGAGCGCCAGAACGACAAGAAAGACCAACTCAACAACCTTGACCGTTCTATCGACGTAAAGGACGGCAAGAACGTCATAGGCATTGATGACTATCTCGAACATGTCTACGGCAAACAGGGGCACCGCTCCTATGCGGAACTGCTCCTGGAATACCGTAAGCTCTTTATGAACGTAGACGAGATGATCATCAACGACCTGTCAGACCTCTTTATGAACATATGGAAGTAAGGTGATACCATGGGACACAGGCTCGTATGCTGCTACCAGACCGCCAAGGCACGCGGTGAAGTGGGCAGCGATACCACGACCATCCAGGAAGCCATAGACGCTCTGGAAGATACCTGCACCGCACTCTCGTCTGAGATCGAAGCAGAGGTATCTGCCCGTGAACAGGCCGTATCTGACTTGCAGGATTCGTTCGACTCTGCACTCGATACGAAAGCCTCTGAACTTGAGAGCGAGATCTCCGCTCTTGAAGAACGTGTCAAAGCACTTGAAAATGCCTAATTAAAAGGAGACCGCCATGTCTCATAAGCTGATATGCCAATACATGAAGGCAAAGCGTATGGGAGACGAGGTATCCGACAGGCTTATCAAACGCTGCATCGAAGCCACCAGAGCCGCTTTGGAAGCTGCTGACGAAGCTATCAAAGCGGCTCATGAGGCAGATGTGGAAGAGATATACCGCACCATTGATACCGAAGCCTCCGAACGCGAAGAAGCCGATAACGAACTACGCGAAGACATGGAGTCTGCCGATTCTGCACTGAGAGACGATCTTGATGCGGAAATAACAGAACGCAAAGATGCTGACGATGCGATACAAAGCCAGCTCGATACCGTGGAGTCTGACCTTAATAAAGAGATCCTGGCACGACAGTCATCCGACAGCAAGCTGCAAAGCGAAGTCGATACCGAGACCGAAGAACGCAAGACCGCAGACCAAGAGATCTGGGACGCACTGACTGAGACCACGGGAGACTTGGACTCACGTCTTGAAGCCGAGATAGCGGCCCGCACCGAAGCTGACGATGATCTGGCTTATGACATCGAGAGCGAGACCTCTGCGCGCCTTGCAGCCGATTCAGTGCTCCATGACCTGATCACGTCCGAAGAAGCCTCCCGCAAAGAAGCTGATAATACTCTCTCAGAAGCTCTGGCAGAAGAGACGGAAGCACGTGAAGCCGCTGACACGGCACTGGAGAATAAGATAGACGAGTGCTGCGGAGAAGTGACTGAACAGATCACAGACCTTCAAGAGACTGACCGCGGTCTCCAGGAACAGATAGACGCTATCCCTTCCTATACGTTCACAGAACCTGTTACATGCGATGAAGATAACAATGTCGGATTCGACGAAAGTTATCTCGATAAATTCGCACCCGCCTTCGGTGAAGTGACCGCTGAAGTAGACCAAACGATAGGCGAGGCACATGTTGAAGTGACCGCTGACGGCACCTGGGACAATGAGAATTTCCACTTCTATTTCTCAGGCATCAAAGGTGAGACCGGCGAAAAAGGCGAGCAGGGCGAGAAAGGCGACAAAGGTGATACCGGCGAAAAAGGCACTGACGGTACCTCTGTAACTATCCTCGGACACTATGACAGCGAGGAACAGCTTCTCGAAGCCCACCCATCAGGCTCCCTAGGGGATTCATATATGGTAGGTACCGACCTCTATGTATGGACAGGAGACGGGTGGACGAACGTAGGCCGTATCCAAGGCGAACAGGGCAAACAGGGAGAAAAGGGCGATACGGGTGATGCCGGAGCTGATGCCGGATTCGGTGAAATAACAGCCGAATACATAGAAGACGGCGGAGAGCCGAACGTCACCGTAGAGACTGACGGTGATAATACAGCTAAAGACCTGTATTTTAAATTCTACGACCTTAAAGGCGAAAAAGGCGAGCAGGGTGAAAAGGGTGAAAAAGGCGATACCGGTGAAAAAGGCGAGACCGGTGAAAAAGGTGATAAAGGAGACCAAGGCGACCAAGGAGTGGAAGGCGAGAAAGGTGAACAGGGAGAACCTGGAGCGACGCCGGAAATCTATGCAACGGCAACGGTCGATGAAAAAACAGGCACCCCCTACGTCGAAGTAGAACAGGGCGGTTCTGCCGAATACCCAACGATGCAGTTCAATTTCCATAACCTGAAAGGTGAGAACGGCGACGACGGTGAAGACGGAACGACCCCGAACATCACCATGCTCGCGAACGTCAATGACACCACAGGTGACCCTTCGGTAGAAGTCACCAAGAACGGTACCGATGAAAACCCCATCTTCACGCTCGATTTCTCAGGTCTCAAAGGCGAACAGGGCGAGCAGGGTGAGCAGGGCATCCAGGGCGAACAAGGCGAGAAAGGTGAACCCGGCGAAAAAGGTGACAAGGGCGACCAAGGAGAACAAGGCGAACAGGGCGAGAAGGGAGAACAAGGCGACCAAGGAGAACCTGGCAAAGACGGAGAATCTTTCGCGTGGAATATCCTCAGAGGGACGAACACGTACCAGGACATCACAAAACATCACGATGACACATCATGGGAACGTGGTGAGTGGGGATACAACCAAATAGACGGTAATCAATACGTATGTTTCAATGTCACCGACGCACCCATTACCGATATTGCTTACGGATGGCGCTGCATATCAACAGGTAGCAACACATGCCGAATCGTACAAATGAACATCCCATTAGTCGTGGGCGCAACATACGTATTGAGCACATACGCGCGCAGCGATGACGACCAAATTCTGCGTCTCACTTACACCTCCGCAGGAACGCCGATATACGAAGGCACAACGACCAGCGAATGGAAACAATACTCCGCGACGTTTATCGCCGACGAAGAAACAGAACGTGTATCAGTAGGTGCATACTATGGTAATACAGTCGAAGTCTGCGGCATGAAGCTCGAACTCGCCGCGAACGCCGACGACCCGCAGCCGACGCAATGGACACCGAGCGCGTGGGACATCACGCCGCAGCTCTCGATGACCGCGACCGC
>JAJQAK010000174.1:0-10788 GCA_021203845.1 Clostridia bacterium
CTTCTGTCCATGGTGCAGATGCCCGCGGGGATTCCGGTCGCGTGCGTCGGGGTGAACGGAGCCGAGAACGCCGCGCTCTTCGCAATCGAAATTCTTGCCACGAAAGACGTCAAACTTTCTGCCAGGATGGCGACCTACAGGGATTCCATGAAGAGAAAGGTGGCGGAAGACGACAAAGCTTTACAGGACGAGCTTAATTCATAGCACAAAGACCGCAGCATGCTGCGGTTTTATATATTTTGAGGGAGTACGGTAATGGAAAAGAAAGAACTTTTGTATGAGGGAAAGGCAAAGAAGGTCTATCTCACGGACGACCCGGAATACGTCATCGTGGATTACAAGGACGACGCGACGGCGTTCAACGGGCTCAAGAAGGGCACGATAAGCGGCAAGGGACCCATAAACAACAGGATGTCCAACATGCTTATGGAGATGCTCGAGAAAAAAGGCGTTCCCACACACTACGCGGGACAGATAGACGAGAGGAACACGCTCGTCAAAAGGGTGGAGATAGTCCCCCTCGAGACGATTGTGAGAAACGTCGCCGCCGGAAGCTTTTCCAAAAGGTACGGCGTGCCGGAAGGCACCGCGCTCAAATCCCCCGCGGTCGAGTTCTCGTACAAGAGCGACGAGCTCGGTGACCCTTTCATAAACGCGTCGCAGGCCATGGCCCTCGGAATCGCGACCAAAGAGGAGATAGACAAGATAGAGGAGATAGCCCTCAGGGTGAACGAGTATCTCACGGCGTTTTTCAAAGAGCTCAATATTGATCTCATAGATTTCAAAATAGAGCTCGGAAGATGCCACGGCGAGATTATTCTCGCGGACGAAATTTCTCCCGACACCTGCAGGTTCTGGGAAGCTGGAACGTGGGACACGACAAAGCACACAAGTCTCGACAAGGACAGGTTCAGAAGGGACCTCGGCGGGGTCGAGGACGCCTATGTGGAAATATTCAAAAGGATAGGCGGCTAGACTGTATGTGTTTGCGGACTGAAAAGGCACCATTCGACTCCTTCCACGAAGAGTGCGGGGTGTTCGGGGTATATTCAACGGAAAACAGGGACGTCGCGAGGACGGTCTACTACGGGCTCTATGCGCTGCAGCACCGCGGCCAGGAGAGCAGCGGAATTGCGGTGTCGTACGCCAACCGCATCCAGTATTACAAGGGGATGGGGCTCGTCGCCGATGTTTTTTCGGGCGGCAGACTCGACTCGCTTCCCCAGGGCGACATCGCGATAGGTCACGTCCGCTATTCCACGACGGGCGCGAGCCAGCTTTTAAACGCCCAGCCGGTCATTTTGTCCGGCAAATGCGGGATGATGGCCGTCGCACACAACGGAAACCTCATGAACAGCAAGGAGCTCCGGGACGAGCTCCTTGTCCAGAACGCCGTCTTCCAGACCACGATAGACTCGGAGGTCATGGCGGTTCTCATAAACTCGCTCTCGGACGGTGACGTGGTGACGGGCGTGAAGCGCGCTTGTCCCAAACTCAAGGGGTCGTACGCCATGCTCCTCATGACGACGGACAAGCTCATAGCGGTGAGAGACCCGTACGGGATAAGGCCGCTCTGCATAGGAAAGTCGGACGACGAGTATTTCGTGGCGAGCGAAAGCTGCGCCCTGGACGCCGTCGGCGCCGACTTCGTGAGGGACGTCCTCCCCGGCGAGATAGTCATCATAACGGACGACGGCATACGCAGCGAGATGATGGACGACATCCCGGAAAAGTCCCAGATGTGCATATTCGAATACGTGTACTTCGCGCGTCACGACACCGTCATGAACGACTGCTCCGTCTACGAGGCGAGACACGAGGCCGGGAAACTTCTCGCGAGGCATTACGGCGTGGACGCCGACATCGTGTCGGGCGTTCCTGACAGCGGCATAGTCGCCGCGAGGGGGTACGCTGAGGAGAGCGGTCTTCCATTCGTCGAGGCGTTCGCAAAGAACAGATACGTCGGAAGAACCTTCATACAGCCCGAGCAGAAGCAGCGGGAGTCTTCTCTCAACGTCAAGATGAACGCGCTTCGCGCCAACATCAGGGGCAAGAGGCTCGTCATAATAGACGACTCGATAGTTCGCGGCACGACGATGAGGCGGCTCGTCAAAATGCTCCGCGACGCGGGGGCGAAAGAGGTGCACATACGGGTGTGCAGCCCCGTCATAAAGCACCCCTGCCATCTCGGGATAGACATACAGACGTATTCGCAGCTCATAGGCGCGTACAAGGACGAGAAACAGATATGCATAAGTCTCGGTGCGGACAGCGTGAGGTATCTGTCCGTTGAGCACCTTCTGGAAACGTGCAGGTCCGCGTCCGTGGGATTCTGCCTCGGGTGCTTCACCGGCGAATATCCTTATCCCGTCGAAGGGTACGAAGCGGACAAGCTCAAACTGGAATAAGAGATTATGGGCATAAGTTACAAAGACAGCGGCGTGGACGTGAACCGCGGCTATGAGGCCGTGAAACTCATGAAGGGTTACGTGAAGTCCACGTACAACGAAAACGTTCTGGGCGACATAGGCTCGTTCGGCGGTTTTCTGTCCCTTCCCAAGGGATATGAGAAGCCCGTGCTCGTGTCCGGCGCGGACGGCGTCGGTACTAAGCTCAAGCTCGCCTTTTTGGCCGACAGGCACGACACGATAGGCATAGACGCGGTGGCCATGTGCGTGAACGACATAGTCGCGCAGGGCGCGCGCCCTCTTTATTTTCTCGACTATTTCGCGACGGGCGGGCTCGACCCGAAAAAAGCCGCCGACGTCGTCAAAGGCGTGTCGGAAGGCTGCAAAGAGGCGGGGTGCGTCCTCATAGGCGGGGAGACCGCCGAGATGCCGGGCTTTTACCCTCCCGGGGAATACGACCTCGCGGGATTCGCCACGGGGATAGCGGAAAAGAGCAAAATCGTCTCCGGGAAGGACATAAGGGATGGCGACATTCTCTACGGGCTTTTCTCCTCCGGGCTTCATTCGAACGGCTTTTCGCTCGTGAGAAAGCTTTTGGGCGAGGACATAAAAGAGTTGTCGAAATATTCCGACGGGCTCGGCTGCCCCGTCATAGACGAGCTTTTGAAACCCACCAGGATATACGTTAAGACAGTTTTGTCTCTTCTCGACTCCGGCGTCGCAGTGAAGGGCATGGCCCACATCACGGGCGGCGGATTCATAGAGAACATCCCGAGAATCATGCCGGAGGGCCTCGGCTGCGAGATAGACACCGGAGCCTACGAGGTGCCGGAGATTTTCAAAATGCTGGGAAGGCTCTCGGGACTCGAGAAGGAAGAGATGTATAATACGTTCAACATGGGGATAGGCTTCGTTATCGCTATTTCCCCGTCGGACGAAAAGGCTCTTCGCGACGCGCTGGATTGCCTAAACGAAAGTTATTGTGTGCTCGGGAAAGTCATAAGGGGAAGCGGGGTGAAACTTGTCTGAGAAACTTAAAAAAATAGCTGTTTTCGCCTCGGGCGGCGGAACGGACTTTCAGTCGGTCATAGATGCGAACAAAAAAGAGCCTTTCTGCGACATAGCCTTCCTCATAGCCTCCAGGGCCGGGATAGGCGCCATGGAGAGGGCGGAAAAGGAAGGAATTGAGCGGAGGGTTTATTCCTCCAAAGACTTTTCGTCTCTCGACGAGCTGTACTCGGAGCTCGAAGTGCTTTTGAAGGGTGCGGGAGTCGAATACATAGTGCTCGCTGGCTGGCTAAAGATTATTCCCAAAAGCTTCGTCGAAGCGTTCGGGGACAGAATCATAAACATACATCCGTCGCTCATACCGGCTTTCTGCGGGGCGGGATATTACGGGCTCAAGGTCCACGAAGCCGTCATTGAGTACGGCGCGAAAATCTCCGGCTGCACCGTGCATTTCGTCGACGAGACCCCGGACGGCGGCGCGATAATAGCCCAGAGGGCGGTGGAGGTCCTCCCCTCCGACACGCCGGAGGGGCTTCAGAAAAGGATACTGGAAGAGGAACACAAACTTTTGCCCTGGTGTGTGAGAAAACTTTGCGAGGGCAAGATAGAAAAGACGGGACGGAAAGTCCTTATCAAAGACTGAGGTGCGTATATATGGAAATGAAGAAGAGGGCGCTCGTGAGCGTCTCCGACAAGACGGGAGTCGTGGATTTTTGCAAAGGACTCGCAGCGTTCGGCTACGAGATAATATCGACGGGCGGCACGGCCAAAGCTTTGGAGAAAGCGGGGCTCGAAGTCATACCCATATCCGACATAACGGGCTTTCCCGAGTGTCTCGACGGCAGGGTAAAAACACTTCATCCCGCGGTGCACGCGGGGCTTCTCGCCATGCGTTCAAATCCGGAGCATATGGCCCAGCTTGAAAAGCTCGGCATAAACACCATAGACATCGTGTGCGTCAATCTGTATCCCTTCAAAGAGACACTCATGAAAGGCGCGTCCTTCGACGAGTGCGTCGAAAACATAGACATAGGCGGGCCCACGATGATTAGGGCGGCCGCGAAGAACTATCAGGACGTCGCCGTGCTCGTAGATCCCAAAGACTACGACCTCATACTTACCGAGCTCGGACAGGGCGGTATAACCCTGGAGACGAAGAAGATGCTCCAGTACAAGGTCTTCGCGCACACCGCGGTGTACGACAGCATGATATCGAACTTCCTCGCGGACTCGCTCGGCATTCAGTATCCAGACAGCGTGACCTTCGCCTACGAGAAGGCGCAGGGCATGCGCTACGGCGAGAACCCCCAGCAGAGCGCAGTCTTCTACAACGACGAGTTCGTAAAGAAGGGCTCGCTTTCCACGGCGAGGCAGCTTTGGGGGAAAGAGCTTTCCTACAACAACATAAACGACGCGAACGGCGCTCTAATGCTCGTGAAAGAGTTCGGGGATACCCCCGCGGTCGTCGCTTCCAAGCACGCCAACCCCTGCGGCGTCGGGACCGGCGAGACGATATACGAGGCCTACATGCGCGCCTACAACTCCGACCCCGTGTCGGTTTTCGGCGGGATTCTCGCCATAAACAAAGAAGTCGACGCCGCCACGGCGACCGAGATAAACAAAATTTTCATAGAGATAGTCATGGCACCCTCGTACAGTCCCGAGGCCCTCGAGATTTTGGAAAGAAAGAAGAACATAAGGCTTCTTCAAATTGAGGACATCTCCGCGCCCCTCGATACGTCGGCCCGCGACATGAAGAAGGTCTACGGCGGGCTCCTTGTGCAGGAGTACGACGACACGCTCCTTGCGGGAGAGGACATGTCGCTTTTTGAAAAAAGAGCCGGGGTCACCGAGACCGTAAACGACGCGGGGAAGGTCAAAACTTCCTACGGGCTCGGAGTGGTCACAAAAAGAATCCCCACAAAAGACGAGGTGGAGGCCCTGACGTTCGCGTGGCGCGTCGTAAAACACACGAAGTCCAACGCCATAGTCATAGGCAAGAAAGGCAGGACGACCGGCATAGGCATGGGCCAGACCAACAGGATATGGGCTGCCCAGCAGGCCATAGAGCACGCCGGGGACGAGGCGAAAGGCTCCGTCATGGCGTCCGACGCGTTCTTCCCGTTCTCCGACTGCGTCGAAGAGTGCGCCAAGGCCGGCATTACCGCCATAATCCAGCCGGGCGGTTCCATAAGGGACAAGGACTCCGTCGAGGAGTGCGACAGGGCGGGGATAGCCATGGTGTTCGTCGGCGACAGACACTTCAGACACTGACAGCGCATTATTTTTAACCGTCAACAATTCGGAGAGGATTTTTTCCTCTCTTAAAACTTTTTAAGGGGGAGACATGAACGTTCTTGTCATCGGCACGGGCGGAAGGGAGCACGCCATACTCAAGGCTCTCAGGAAAAGTCCCAGGGTGGAAAACCTTTACTGCATGAAGGGAAACGCGGGTACCGCGGAGATAGCGACGAACGTCGACGTGGACTTCATGAACGCGGAGGCGGTCAAAAAGTACGCGACTTCGCACCCGGAGATAGACTACTACGTGGTGACCCCGGACGACCCGCTCGCGGCGGGGATCGTGGACGCGCTCGAGTCCGTCGGGAAGAGATGTTTCGGCCCCAGCAAGGCCGCCGCCGAGATAGAGTCGTCGAAGTCGTTCGCGAAAGACCTCATGAAAAAATACGGCATACCCACCGCGAGGTCGGAAACTTTCACCGACTACGGGCTCGCCCTGGAGTACTTAAGACGCGTCGGCGCCCCCATAGTTCTCAAGGCCGACGGGCTGGCACTCGGGAAAGGCGTTCTCATATGCGACACTCTGTCCCAGGCGGAGGAGGCGCTCAAGGAGATAATGCTGGACAGGGCCTTCGGCGCGGCGGGAAACAGGGTCGTCGTCGAAGAGATGCTCCGGGGGCTCAAATACACGCCCGGGGAGGAGGTCTCGCTTCTCTGCTTCACGGACGGTAAAACGGTGAAGCCCATGATAACCGCCTGCGACCACAAGAGGGCCTCGGACGGCGACAGGGGTCTCAACACGGGCGGCATGGGTACGTTCTCGCCCTGCCCTTTCTGGACGCCGGAGGACGAGGAGGAGGTCATGAGGACAATCGTGCGCCCCGCAGTGGACGGCATGCGCGCGGAAGGGAGACCTTTCAAAGGGTGCCTCTACGTCGGACTCATGCGCACGGACGGCGGATACAAGGTTGTGGAGTTCAACTGCAGGTTCGGCGACCCCGAAACGCAGGTGGTTCTTCCCATGCTCAAAACCGATCTTCTCGACATATTCGAGGCGGTGACCGACGGAAGACTTTCCGACATCGACATAGAATGGGAGGACGGCGCGTGCGTCTGCGTGGTTCTCGCGTCCGGCGGATACCCCATACATTACGACAAGGGCGACGAGATAACCATAGGAAACGTCGAAGACGCGGACATCGTCCACGCCGGCACGGCGAGAAAGAACGGAAGGCTCGTGACGAACGGCGGAAGGGTTCTGGACGTCGTGGCGAAGGGAAAGGACATAGACGATGCCAGAAGAAAGGCCTACGCCGCGGTCGCCGGGATAGAGTGGAGAAACATGCAGTACAGGCACGACATCGGCATAAAGTACAGAGAGGGCTGACATGATATACAGAGTTTTCGTCGAAAAGAAGGACAACCATCTCGCGGCAAAGACGCTGGGAGACATAAGGGGACTTCTCAGAATAGACGCGAAGGACGTCCGTACGTTCATAAGGTACGACGTCGAAGGGCTCACTGAGGAGGAGTTTTCGGACGCGCTCGTCTCCGTGTTCTCGGAGCCACCCGTGGACGTCGTGTACAGGGAACAAATAAGTCTTCCCGAGGAATACGCGGTTTTCGCCGTGGCGTATCTCACGGGGCAGTACGACCAGAGGGCGGACAGCGCCGCGCAGTGCGTCCAGCTCATGACGAGAAAGGAGCGGCCGGAGATAAGGTGCGCCACCGTCTACGCCGTGTCGGGAGTCACAGACGATGAACTTCTGCGAATAAAGGCTCATCTCATTAACCCCGTGGAGAGCGAGGAGGTCACGTTGGAAAAGCCTGCAACGCTCCGCAGGGAGGAGGTTGTCGCCGCCGACGTGGAGAAAATAGAGGGATTTCTCACGTGGACGGACGACGAGATGAGGAACTTTCATAGGGATTTTGGACTCGCGATGAACACAGGCGACCTCTTTTTCGTGCGTGACTACTTTGCGAGGGAGGGAAGGGACCCCACGGAGACCGAGATAAAGGTCATCGACACCTACTGGTCGGACCACTGCAGGCACACGACCTTTCTCACCGAGCTTAAAGAGATAGAGATAAAATCCGACAACCCCGGCATAGCGGAGGCCCTGGACGAATACAGGGGGCTTTTTAAAGAGCTGTACGCGGGGAGGGACGACAAATACACGTCGCTCATGGACGTCGCCACGATAGCCGCGAAGAAGATAAAAAAGGACGGCGGGATACCCAATCTCGACGAGAGCGAGGAGATAAACGCATGTTCCATAAACGTCGATGCGACCATCGACGGGAAGAACGTTCCGTATACCGTGATGTTCAAAAACGAGACGCACAACCATCCTACGGAGATAGAGCCTTTCGGCGGTGCGGCGACGTGCCTCGGAGGCGCCATACGAGACCCGCTCGCGGGCAGGGCGTACGTGGTGCAGGGTATGAGGGTGACGGGCGCCGCTGACCCCACGGAACCCATAGAAAACACCATGAAGGGCAAGCTTCCGCAAAGAGTCCTCACAAGGACCGCGGCGCAGGGATTTTCATCGTACGGCAACCAGATAGGGCTGGCTACGGGACAGGTCACCGAAGTATATCACGAGGGGTTTAAGGCAAAACGCCTCGAAACCGGTTTCGTGGTGGGCGGCGCACCCACGGAAATGATAAAGCGCGCGCGTCCCGAAAAAGGGGACGTCATATTGCTTCTCGGAGGAGAAACCGGCAGGGACGGCTGCGGGGGCGCCACGGGCTCGTCCAAGGCCCACGACGTGAAATCCGTGCAGACCTGCGGCGCCGAGGTGCAGAAGGGGAACGCCCTCACCGAGAGAAAGCTCCAGCGCCTCATGCTCAGAAAAGAGGTTACGACGAAGATAAAAAGATGCAATGACTTCGGGGCGGGCGGCGTCGCAGTGGCGATAGGAGAGCTCGCGCCGGGACTTGTGATAGAGCTCGACAAAGTACCAAAAAAATACGAGGGTCTCACCGGGACGGAGCTCGCGATATCCGAGTCGCAGGAGAGGATGGCGGTCGCGGTCGCGGCGGAGGACGTCGACGAGTTCGTGCGTCTTTCGGCGGAGGAGAACCTTTCCGCGACTCCCGTCGCTACGGTCACGGACGGCGGCAGGCTCGTCATGATGCACAGGGGCAGGGCAATAGTCGACATATCGAGGGATTTTCTGGACACCAACGGCGTGAAGCAGAAGAGCGACGCGGAGATATGCGACGACGTGACGGACTTTTTCGCGGAAAAGAAGGTTTCGTCTTTCAGAGATTTCCTCAAAGAAAAACTTTCCGGCCTCAACGTCTGTGGGCAGAAGGGTCTTTCCGAGATGTTCGACTCGACGATAGGGGCGAAATCCGTGTACATGCCCTTCGGCGGGAAATTTCAGCTCACGCCCGCGCCGTACATGGCCGCGAAGCTCGTCGGCGGGGAGACGGACGACTGCACGGTGTCGGCGTTCGGGTACGAGCCGGACCTCATGTCGTCTTCGCCCTTCACGGGCGCGGAATACTCCGTTGTCGCGTCGGTGGCAAAACTGGTCGCCGCGGGCGCGGACTTCAGAGACGCGAGACTCACGATGCAGGAGTTCTTCCTGCGGCTCGGAACAGATAAGAGAAGATGGGGCGTGCCCCTTTCCGCGCTTCTCGGAGCCATGCACGCGCAGCTCGGCCTCGGAATCGCGTCGATAGGCGGAAAGGACTCCATGAGCGGGTCGTTCGAAGACATAGATGTGCCTCCGACTCTCATAAGTTTCGCGCTTGCCCCCGCGAAGGCCTCAAAGCTCATAACCAACGTCCTTAAAAAGCCGGGGCAGAAACTCTACCTTCTGCCGATGAGAAAAGATTCCTCGCACTGCCCGGACTTTGCGTATCTCAAAAAGCTGTATGCCAAAGTTCACGAGAGCGTGGAAAGCCAAAACACGGATTTCGCGCAGGTGGTGGAAAGCGGCGGCGCCGCGCAGGCGGTCGTAAAAAGCTGCATGGGGAACTTTCTTGGCTTCAGATTCGACTGCGACGTGTCGTGGCTCACGAGAGAGCTTTACGGCGACCTGATAGTTTCGTGCGAGGATGCGTCCGTTCTCGAAGGGCTCGATACCGTGTGTCTCGGTGAGACGACGGCGGAACCCGTCATACGGCGCGGGCTGGAGTTCGTGTCCGTCGCGGAGCTCACGAAGCCGTATCTCGAAAGACTTGCGGACGTTTTCCCCTATAAGACGGACGAAAAAGATATAATCGTGCCGTACAAAAGATTCTCCGAGGGCGCGGCAAAGCGCGCGCCTTCCGTGAAGGTGGCAAAGCCCAGGGTGTTCATTCCCGCGTTTCCGGGCACGAACTGCGAGCTCGACACCGCGAGGGCTTTCGAGAAGGCCGGGGCGGAGACCGAGACGGTGGTTATAAGGAACAGAACCCCCAGTGACATTACGGAGAGCGTTGAGGCGGTGATAAAGGCGATAGAGCGGGCCAACATCATAGCCTTCCCGGGAGGATTTTCCGGCGGAGACGA
Organism: Clostridia bacterium; assembly: GCA_021203845.1. Lineage (GTDB taxonomy): Bacteria > Bacillota > Clostridia > Christensenellales > Borkfalkiaceae > Coproplasma. The sequence continues at coordinate 10,165 of JAJQAK010000174.1, forward strand.
GCCGGACGGCTCCGGCAAGTTCATAACCGCGACGTTCAAAAACCCCGCGATAGCGGAAAAGGTCATGGACCTTCTCAGAAACCGGGACGGGCTTATTCTCGGAATATGTAACGGCTTCCAGGCGCTCATAAAACTCGGGCTTCTTCCCTTCGGCGAAATAGTCCCGCAAAACGGCAAGAGTCCGACGCTCACGTTCAACAACATATCGAGACACGTCTCCACGCTGGTCGACATAAGAATCGCTTCCACGATGAGCCCCTGGCTTTCTGCCTGCGAGGTCGGCGAAATTTACACCGTGCCCGTGTCGCACGGCGAAGGCAAGATAGTCGCGATGTCCTCCGACATGGAAAGACTCTATTCTGCCGGTCAGATAGCCACGCAGTACGCGGACGCGAACGGAGTTCCCACGGCGAAGAGTCCCTATAATCCTAACGGCAGCATGTGGGCCGTTGAAGGGCTGACGTCTCCCGACGGCAGGGTCTTCGGGAAAATGGGACACAGCGAGAGAATCGGGGAGAACCTTTACAAAAACTGCGAGGGCCGTTTCGACATGCACGTCTTCGAGAGCGGCGTGAAGTATTTTCAGTAATTCCGATTCATGGGGTTCAAACGTCCGGTCGGAAA
>JAJQAK010000174.1:10888-22751 GCA_021203845.1 Clostridia bacterium
GACATGTGTAAGGACGGGTTTTTTTATGCAGAAATATTATCCTCGTGTCGTCGACAAATTGCTTGCGGATGAACTCATGGGTGCCGGCGCCGTTCTTTTGGAGGGCCCGAGGGGGTGCGGGAAAACGACCTCCGCTGAAAACATCGCAAAAAGCGTCGTCTACATGGATGCCGTATCCGCGGAAAGATATCGGGATCTCATTTCTTTGAATCCGGATTCCTTTTTTCGGGGGGATGCTCCGAGACTGATAGACGAGTGGCAGCTTTTGCCCATGATTTGGGATATGACCAGAAGAGAGGTGGACAAGAGAAGAGAAAGGGGACAGTTTATTCTGACCGGCTCGTCCGTGCCCGCCGATTTGTCCCAGATGTCCCATTCGGGCGTGGGCAGAATAGTGAGACTTAAAATGGGAACAATGTCTCTGTTTGAGTCGGAAGATTCCCAGGGTACCGTTTCGCTCGGAGACTTGTTTGACGCGCCGGAAACCATTGAAGGCGCGAAACGCATCACTTCCCGTCAGCTTGCCTTCCTTGTCTGTCGAGGCGGCTGGCCTTCAACTTTGGGTCTTTCGGAAAAAGCCGCGTTGAAGTATCCGCAAAATTACTACAACTCGATTGTGACGGAGGATCTGTCGAGAGTCGACGGTGTCAGAAGAAATTCCGTCACGCTTGAAAAAATAATGCGTTCGTATGCCAAGAACATCTGCACGCAGATTAAATACGCCAAAATATGCAGTGACATCAGACTGACGGAGCTCTCGTCCGTGAGTGAGGACACGGTGTATTCGTACATAAGCATGCTGAAAAAGCTGTTCGTGATAGACGAAATCCCCGCATGGCAGCCGAACATTCAGTCGAACATCTTCATCCGGACGACCGAGACGCGGAATTTTTCCGACCCTTCGATTGCGGTCGCGGCGCTCAAGCTTACCCCGGATATCCTCATGCAAAATTACGACATGTTCGGCAGGCTGTTCGAGTCGCTGTGTCTCAGAGACCTCAATGCCTATGCCGAATATCTGGACGGGACACTGTATCGCTATCGGGATTCAAAAGATCTCGAATGCGACGCCGTGATTCAGCTGGGTGACGGCAGATGGGGCGCGATAGAGATTAAACTCGGAATTCATCACACGAATGAAGGTGCAAACAACCTTCTCAAACTCAAAAATAAAATAGACGAGACGAAGATGAACCCGCCGTCTTTTCTGATGGTGCTTTCCGGGTCGGAGGAATTTGCCTTTAGACGCCGCGACGGAGTGTACGTCGTTCCGATAGACTGTCTCAAGTACTAAACTTTTTTACGCGAAAATTGTTTGCAATACTCTTTATATTGTTGTAAAATGCTTTTATAAATACAAAATACGAGGTGTTCAAATTATGAAATGTATGTACTGTGGCTACGACGACAGCAAGGTCATTGACAGTCGTTCCGCGGACGACAACAGAACGATAAGACGCAGACGTGAATGTCTGCAGTGCGGCAAAAGATTCACGACATACGAGACCATAGAGATGACGCCCGTTCTGGTTATAAAGGCAAACGGCAACAGACAGCAGTACGATCCTCAGAAGATCAAGACCGCGATAATCAAGGCATGCACCAAACGCCCCATTTCGATGGAGAAGATAGATTCCATCGTCGAGACCATAAACAAGCAGGTGTACAACACCATGGAACAGGAAATCTCTTCCAAGGACATCGGCGAGATGGTTATGAAGGCTCTTAAAGAGACAGACGACGTGGCTTACGTGAGGTTTGCGAGCGTGTACCGTGAGTTCAAAGACATAGCGAGCTTCATGGACGAGTTGCAGAGTATGTTGGAAACCAAAAAATAATAAAAACAGACGCTGCGGCAAGCTCGGGTTTGCCGCAGTTTCACATTTATGGAAATCGCGAGACGGAACACAAAGAAAGTTAAAGTCGGCGACATCTGCATCGGCGGAGGAGAGAAGATAAAGATCCAGTCCATGACCACGTGCCGCACAAAGGACACGGAGGCTACGACGGAGCAGATTCGTCTTTTGGAGGATGCGGGCTGTGATTTGGTCCGCGTCGCCGTTTTGGACGAAGAAGACGCTGCCGCAATAAGGACGATAAAGGATGGCATACGCATACCGCTTTGCGCCGACATACATTTTTCGCCCTCTCTCGCGATAAAAGCGGTAGAAAACGGCTGCGACAAAGTGCGTCTCAACCCCGGAAACATTGGGGGCGAGGCCGACGTCAAAAAGGTCGCCGCATGCATAAAGGCGCACGGAATCCCCGTGAGGGTCGGCACCAACAGCGGCAGCATAAAAAAGGAGTATCTCGAAAGGTACGGCGTTACCGCCGAATCGCTGGTTTTGAGCGCCCTCGACGACGTGAGACTTCTGGAAGATTGCGGAGTGGACGACATAGTGATATCCGTGAAGGCCAGTTCCGTGCGCCTCACCGTGGACGCGTACACGATGCTTTCGGAAAGAACATCGCACCCTCTTCATCTCGGCGTGACCGAGGCTGGGGTGGAAAGGACCGCCGTCGTCAAATCCGCCGCGGCATTTTCGCCGCTTCTTCTTTCCGGGATAGGCGACACGATACGCGTCTCCATAACCGGGGACCCCGTGAGGGAGATATACGCCGCGAAGGACATTTTGCGTGCGTTGGAGATTGACACCGACTTCGCGGACGTGATATCCTGCCCGACGTGCGGCAGATGCATGTGGGATTCGGCCGCGCTCGCCGAAAAGGTCGCGGAAAGGGTCAGAAACGTCCGGAAACCCATGAAGATAGCGGTGATGGGCTGCGTCGTGAACGGGCCGGGGGAAGCAAGGGAGTGCGACATAGGGATTGCCGGCGGGGACGGGTACTGCCTCATCTTCAAAGGGGGCGTCCCGTACAGAAAGGTCGGCGCGGAACGCGCCGAGGAAGAATTCATGCGTGAGATAGAGAGGCTTTTGGATGAGTAAGTTTTCAGACAAACTTCACGGCATACCGTCGTTTGCCGGCACCAAGGTTCAGTCCGTCGTCCTTGGCTCGGACGAGGGGAAGCTGACGGTGAATCTTGTCACGGACACTACGTACACGCAGCCCGACAGGAACGCGCTCGACGCCGTGCTCAAGGACATGGTGCCTTCGCTTTTTACGTACGAGCTTGAAATAACGAAGGTCAGACCCGACTGCGACATCGTGAGAAACAGGGCATACGAACTGGCTCGGGAGATGTCGCCCATGATATCCGCCACGCTGGAGCCCGGAGACGTAGAGGTTAAATCCGACGGCGAGACGTTCGACGTCGCGGTAAATCTTTCCGGTCCGGTTCCTTCGAAAGAGAAACTGGATTTCGTCAGAAGCGAGCTCGCGAAAAGTTTCTGCCAGGAGATAAACGTCGCTTTCGCCGAAAAACAGACGGAAGAGACCCCCGAGGGGGACAGAAAACCCGACTTCGTGGTTAGCCACGCCGCAAAGGCCAGGACGTTCAAAATAACGAACTTCAAGCCCATAGAGAGCAAGATAAGCGAAACACCCGAGGAGGCCGTGTACATACAGGACGTACTGATGCCCGCGGAAGAAGTGGTGCTCTGCGGCGTCGTGACGTCGGCGGAATGCATCGAGTACGAGAAAAAGACGACCGGAGAGAAGAAGAACCTTTTTGCCTTCCGCATTAGCGACGGGACGGCGACCGTGAGAGTCACGTGTTTCCCCAGAAAGCCGTCATACGACCACATCGCCGCGATAAAAGAGGGCGACAGCATAGTCTGTACGTGCATTGCCGAGATAAGGGAGGGTTCGCTGTCGTTCAAGACCAAGAGAATCGACTACGGCTCCGCTCCGGACGGGTTCGTCCCGGAAAAAAAGCAGAGCAAGCCGGTTCCCCAATCGTATGAGCACATAAAACCGGAGCCCTATTTCGACGAAACCCAGACGGACTTTTTCACCGACAGGTCCGTGCCGGACTCCGTGAGAAACGATGTTTTCGTTGTCCTTGACCTGGAGACGACGGGGAGGAACTCCGTCGCTGCCAACGGCATGATGGACAGCATAATAGAGCTCGCGGCCTGCAAAATCGAGGGCGGCGAGATAACCGAGACGTTTTCCACGCTTATAAACCCCGAGAGAAAGCTGTCTCAGGACATAGTCAATCTCACCGGAATAAAGGATGAGATGCTGGAAGGCGCCCCCGTTTACGAAGACGTATTGCCGGACTTTTTCAAGTTCTGCGACGGAGCGTGCCTCGTGGGACACAACATCGAGGGATTCGACATAAAGTTTTTGGACTATTACTGGGAGACGCTCGGCTACATCAGGGAGAACAGAATCGAGGACACGCTCGAACTTGCGCACAGGGTTCTTCCCGGACTCAAAAACTACAAGCTCCCGACTATAGGCGAACAGTACGGATACACGTTCGGCAAGGAGAACACGCACCACAGGGCTCTCAACGACACGGTCGTGACCGCGAAGATCTATCTGGACATGAAAAGAGACGAAAGCAGGCAGGCCTGAATTTCATTCGGAGAAGACAGGATGCAGGGAAGAGAGGTTCCAAAGTTTTACGAGACCGTGACGCCGGAGGCGTACGCGGACGATGAGACGCGGCCCCGCGCCGCGCTGCCCGATACTTTGACGGACAACGTGTACGTCGTTCTCGACATTGAGACGACGGGGCTTCGCTCGTACACGGACAGGATAATCGAAATCGGGGCGTGCAGGATAGTCGGAGGGGAAATAACCGAGACTTTTTCGTCGCTCATAAATCCCAGGATGAATCTTCCCTGGTACATCACGGACGTCACCGGGATAACCGACAAAATGCTGCGCGGCGCCCCGACGTACGAGCGCGTTCTGCCCGACTTTTACAAATTCTGCGACGGGACGTGTCTCGTCGGTCACAACATCGACAGATTCGACATAAATTTTTTGAACAACTACTGGGGATTGCTCGGTTTTGACGGGAAGACCGCTACGGCGGACACTCTCAAACTCGCGCATAAGCGTCGTCCCGGACTCGTCAATTACAAACTTCCGACGATTGCCGCCGCTTACGGTTATACGTTTGACGGGAGAACCCACCACAGGGCTCTGGACGACGCGATAATCACCGCGAAGATTTTTCTGGACATGGAAACCGGCCAAAATCTCTGATTTTTGATTTTTTGGTTGCCATTTATATATTTAATTGTTATAATGGACACATCCTTAATCTTTGACCGAGATTGAGTGTCCCCGCGGGGCACTCATTTTTGTAGAGGAAGGCACGATGAGTTTCAAACCAAGGCAGGAGATAACCGAATTTTTGGAGGAGTACGCGTCCCGTCTCGGACTCGAGATCGTAGACGTGGAGACCGACGTCAAGCAGAACTGCATCACCGTCTTCATAGACAGGCAGGGCGGCGTCGACCTCGACACGTGCGAAAAGTTTCATAACGAGATAATGGATCCGATAGACGACCTCGACCCCTCGTACGGAGCACCGTACACGCTCAACGTCTCCTCGCCGGGCCTCGACAGGCCCTTCAAGACGCAGAGGGACTTTGAAAGAAACATCGGAGAAGACGTGGAGATGAAACTCTACGCACCCTACAGAGGGAAGAAGTTTCTGGAAGGCACTTTGGAAGGTTTCGACGAGAACAGCGTCACGGTCAGGATTGGCAGGGAAACCGTAAAACTGGAAAGGAACAGGATAGCCAAAATCAACAAGGCCATCAGGTTCGACGACTGAGCTAACGCTCGCGGGAGTATTGCAATGGAAAAAATAGAAAACGAATTTATATCCGCACTGGATGACCTGGAAAAAGAAAAGGGCATATCCAAAGAATCGTTCATGGAAGTTCTCAAGAGCGCGCTCGCGCTCGCGTGCAGAAGACAGTTCCCTGACAAAAACGGCGAAGTCGACGTGACGATCGACGAAGACACGGGGAAGATAAGCTACTTTCTGGTCCGTCACGTCAGCGACAATCCCGAGGAAGGGGAATACACCGTATCGGTTGAGGACGCCCAAAAGATTGTGCCCGGAATCGAGGCGGGGCAGGACATAAGGGAAGAGTTCGTCCCCGGAAACGATTTTTCCAGGATAGCGGCCCAGACCGCGAAACAGGTCATTTTACAGAAGATTCACGAGTCAGAGAGAGAGTCCTCCCTCAACGAGATGTCCGGAAGGGAAGGCGAGCTCATGAGCGGGGTAATTCGCAAGATAGACCAGAAGAACGTTTACATAGACCTCGGAAAGGGCCAGGTGGAAGGCGTCATGGTAACGGCGGATCAGGTTCCCGGCGAAAGATACAACGTGAACGACACCATCCGCGTGTTCGTCAAGAAGGTGAGGTCCGGCTACAAGAACACCTCCATAACGGTTTCGAGAACGTCGCCGGGACTCGTCAGAAAGCTTTTCGAGGAGGAGGTCCCCGAAATCAAACAGGGACAGATCCAGATAAAGGAGGTAAGCCGTGACCCCGGCTCGAGGTCCAAAGTGGCGATTTACGCCGCGGATCCCAGAATCGACGCGATAGGGGCGTGCGTGGGCAACAAGGGCGCCAGGGTGAACGCCATAGTGGAAGAACTCAACGGCGAGAAGATAGACATAATCCCCTGGAGCGAGAATCCGCTTGAGTTCATAGCGAAGGCCCTGTCCCCCGCGAAGGTGCTCATGGTCACGGAACTGGAAGGCGAAAAGAGCGCCATGGCGATAGTGCCGGACGACAAACTGTCTTTGGCCATCGGCAAGGACGGACAGAACGCGAGGCTCGCCGTCCGTCTCACCGGGTGGAAGATAGACGTGAAGTCGAAGTCCGCCGCGGAAAAACTCGGATACACGTTTGACGAAGAAAACTGACGAAGATGCCTAAAACGAGAAAAATACCGCTCCGCATGTGCGTCGTGTGCAGGGAACAGAAAGAGAAGAGAGAGATGCTGCGGCTCGTCAAGGGACCGGACGGAAACATAGTCATAGACTACACGTCCAAGGCTCCCGGCAGGGGTGCGTATATCTGCGACAACCCCGACTGCATAAAAAAACTTCGGGCGAAGAAGCTCCTTTCCAAGATTTTTTCCTGCGAAGTGGACGAGGGCGTGTACGCGGCCATCGAGGAGGGGTATTTTGGCGGGAAGCAAAGTTGACACGCTCATAGGCTTTGCGATAAAGGCGGGAAAGATAAAATTCGGCGGCGAGCTGGTTTCCAGGGAGTACAGGGACGTGTACATCATACTGGTCTCAGCCGATGCCGCGAAGAACACGATGAAAGTGGCGACGAACGCCGGACGCAGATTTTCGTGCCCGATAGTTGTGTGCGACGACCTTGCGGGCGCCGTGCACAAAAAGGACTGCAAGATCTGCGCGATAAAGGACAGCAATCTGGCAAAAGGAATTGTGGAAAATTTAACAGAAGGATACAGACTGTACACGGGAGGAGCCAATGCCTAACAATCAGGGAAACATCGAGAAACTTAAGGCGAATTTTTCCGGAGAGCAGATCGACAGGGTCAGCAAGAGGCTGTCTGGCGCCGACAGGAGAATCGCGGACATCATAAGAGCGCTGACGGACATCGAAAACGCCCAGGCGGAGAAAAAGCAGGAAGAGGAGCGAAGAAGAGCGGCAGAGGAAGCGGCGGCCGCCGCCTCCCAGGTTGAAGTGCTCGTAAAACCCGCAGCGCCCGCGGAAAGCGAGGCGGATACTCCCGAGAAGACAGAGGCCGAGGCGGATAACGGGGAAGAACGAGATAAGACGCGGGAAAATCCCGAGCCCGTGCCTGCGGAAAAAACTGAGAAGATCGCGGAGACCGTGGAAAATTCCCGTGAGAGCCCCGTACGTACGGATGACGATATACATGGCGAACAGCAGAAACCGCAGGGACAGCCTCAGGGCCAAAAACAGGGCCAGCAGTGGCAACAGGGACAGAAAACCCAGCCCCAGGGTCAGCAGAAAGGTCAGCAGACTCAGCAACAGAAACCGCAGAATGCCCAGGGCCAGCAGCAGAGTCAGAAACAGGGACAGAAACCCCAGGGTCAGCAGATCCTGCAGGGCCAGCAGAAAGTTCAGCAGGGGCAGAAGATCTGGCAGGGCCAGCCGCAGGGCAGAGATCGCCAACAGGGCGGTCCTCAGAGCCAGGGCAGAAGCGGCGTTGGGGCGGGCGGCCAGCCGAGACAGCAACAACAGAGCAGGGGACAAGGTCAGCCGCAGAAAGGCCAGCAGGGTCAGAAGGGCGGCGGATTCGCCGCGCCGGCGCAGCCCGCCTCAAAAGGCGGCAAAGGTCAGCAGGGCGGAAAGAAGAAAGAAGTCTACTACGACAAGGGAGACGGGAACAGGGGCACCACGAACAAGCGCGCCCTTGCGCGTCAGCAGGGCGCGACCGTGGACGATTTCGACGAGAACAAGTCCGGATACAGAAAACTCCGTAAAAAGGGCAAAAAGGCCGTCGAGACGAAGATCAAGATCGACCGCGCCGTCGTCACGTCCGACGAAATCCCTCTCAAAACTCTCTCCGAAAAACTCGGAATTTCCGCGGTCGACATCACGAAGAAGCTCTTCAGGGAAGGGATCATGAAGACCGTGAACGAGTCCATAGACTACGACACGGCTGCGCTCATCGCCGCGGACCTCGGAATAGAGCTTGAGTACAGACCGGAAAAGAGCGCCGAGGAAAAGCTCATGGAGACGCAGGCGGACACCGTCGAGGAGATAGACAAGCTCGTTTCGCGCGCGCCCGTCGTTACGGTGATGGGACACGTCGACCACGGCAAGACGTCGCTTCTCGACAGAATCAGGTCCACGAACGTTACCGCCGGAGAGGCCGGCGGCATAACCCAGCACATAGGTGCGTATTCCGTGGAAGTGAACGGCAAATCCATAACGTTCATAGACACCCCGGGACACGAGGCGTTCACCGCGATGAGGGCGAGGGGCGCCCAGGTCACGGACATCGTCATACTTGTCGTGGCCGCCGACGACGGAGTTATGCCGCAGACCGTGGAGGCGATAAACCACGCGAAGGCGGCAAACGTTCCCATAGTCGTGGCGATAAACAAAATAGACAAAAACAACGCCCAGCCCGACAAGGTCAAGCAGGATCTCACGAATCACGGGCTAGTTCCCGAGGAGTGGGGCGGCGACACGGAGTTTTGCAACATATCGTGCAAGACCGGCGAGGGCATACAGGAGCTTCTCGAAACCGTCATCCTCGTCGCCGAGATGAGGGAGCTTCTCGCCAACCCCGAGAGGGAGGCTTCCGGGACCGTCATAGAGGCCCAGCTCGACAAGGGCAGAGGACCCGTCGCCACGGTCCTCGTGCAGAACGGGACGCTCCATACGGGCGACAACTTCATATCCGGCATGGCTACCGGGAAAGTCCGCGCGATGCTGGACGACAAGGGCAGGAACATAAAATCGGCGGGACCCTCCAGCGCGGTGTACGTGCTCGGGTTCGACGAGGTGCCCAACGCCGGCGAGAAATTCTACGCCGTGACACCGCAGCTCATGAAACAGGTCATGGAGGAGAGGAAGCGCACGGAATCTGACGAGAGGGCGAAATCCCGCACGTCGGTGTCGCTCGACGAACTCTTCGGAAAGATAGCGGAGGGGAACCTCAAGACGCTCAACCTCATAATCAAAGCCGACGTCCAGGGCTCCGCCGAGGCGATATGCCACTCCGTCGGGAAACTCGCGAACGAAGAGGTGTCCGTCAAGATAATCCACAGCGGCGCCGGCGCCATAAACGAGACCGACGTCATGCTCGCGGAGTCGTCGAGCGCGATAATAATAGGGTTCAACGTGAGACCCGACCCCAAGGCCAAGGCGCATGCGGACTCCAGCGGGGTCGAGATAAAGACGTACAGGGTAATATACGACATAATCGACGACATAGAGGCCGCCCTCAAGGGCATGCTCACGCCGAAGTTCCGCGACGTGTACCTCGGAAAGTGCGAGGTCCGTCAGACGTTCCGCATAACGGGCGTCGGAAACATCGCGGGCTGCTACGTCCTGGACGGAAAAATCGCCCGCGGCGGGAAACTCATGATATACCGCGACGACGTGCTCGTCGTGGAGGGAAACGTGCAGCAGCTCAAGAGATTCAAGGACGACGTCAGAGAGGTCGCCGCGGGATACGAGTGCGGCTGCGCGATAGAGGGATTCAACGACGTCAAGGTCGGCGACGTCATTGAGTGCTACACGGTGGAACAGATACCGGTGTAATCTGGAGGCGACGTGGGATCATACAGAACGCAGCAGCTGAACAGTCAGTTCAGAGAGGAAATCTCCGCGATAATATCGAGACAGCTTAAGAACAAGTGCCCGAATTTAAGCCCCATAATCTCCGTGACCGAGGTTGACGTGTCGTCCGACCTTTCCAGCGCAAAGGTGTACGTCAGCATATACGACACGGACGAAGAGAGGAAAAAAAGGAGCTTTAAGGAGATTTCGGATAGCGCCGGATTCATAAGGTCGAGGCTTTTTACCGTCCTTCACTTAAGAACAGTGCCGATGCTGAGGTTCATCGAGGACGGCAGCATGGAGTACGGCGCGAAGATAAACACGATTCTCTCGAATCTCGACATTCCCGAAGCGGAAGAGGGCGACGATGAAGACGATAAACAACAGTAACACGATTGAGGAAATCGTGTCGGCACTCAAAGCAATAAAAAAGTGCGTGATATTTTCCCACTTCAACCCGGACGGCGACGCGATAGGAAGCGCCATGGCCCTGACGCTCGCGCTCGAGAACGCCGGGAAAAAAGTCGACACGTACATTAAGTTCGACGCGGGCCAGGAGACGCTTCCCTGGAAATTTCTGTATCTTCCGCACATACAGAAGGTCAAAAATTTGAACGACACGAAAAGTTCGTTGTGCTTGATGAGGACCGCCGTGAAGGAAGTCGACATAGACTTCGGAAACTACGACACGCTCGTGGCGATAGACATCGCGTCGGTCGACAGAATAGGCGACTGTTACAAGAAATTCCTGAAGTTTCCGGGCACCACGATAAACATAGACCACCACGATTCTGACAAGGGATTCGCGAAATACAACATAATAACGGAGGAGCCCGCGACCTGTCAGATGCTTCCAGAGATATTCGACCTCTGCGGGTTCGAGATAACGAAGGACATCGCGGAATACCTCGCGTGCGGGATGCTGACCGACACCGGAAACCTCTCCCACAACGACGTGACAGTTGAGTCCTATAAAATAATGGCAAGACTCAAAGAAATCGGCGCGGACATATACAGAGACAACTACGAGCTTCTGGTGAAACAGCCCGTGGAGCGCGCGAGACTTTACGGAAGAGTGGTTTCGGGCGGCATATACACGAATCTATGCGAGGAAGACGTCACCATAGACGGCGGTGTGAAGCCGCTCATAGGCATAGTCGTGACGAGGCTCAAAGACCTCGAGGAGTGCGGGGCGAAGCAGGAGCACACGTCGGGAATAGTCGATTTTCCCCTCTCCGTGGAAGGCGTCGTTGTGGCGGTCTCCGTCATGGAGCAGGAAGGAAAGGACGGGAAGGGAAACTACTTCAGACTGTCGTTTAGGTCGAGGTGCGGCTACGACGTGAACGAGGTCGCGCAGGCCGAGTTCAACGGAGGCGGACACGCCGCCGCTGCCGGCGGAAGGCTGTACGGCGGGATAGAGGAGGTCATCGACAGGATCGAGAAGGGACTCAGACGACATTCGTATGACTGGATTCGTAAATATAAACAAGCCCGCGGGGAGACCTTCCACTAGGGAAACCTCGTGCATCAAAAAGCTCACCGGGGCGCCGTGCGGACACATGGGGACGCTCGACCCCATGGCGGAGGGGGTTCTGCCGATAGGCATAGGCAACGCGTGCAGGCTTTTCGACTACCTTCTCGACAAACACAAGACGTACAGGGCTGTTTTCACCTTCGGC
>JAJQAK010000080.1 GCA_021203845.1 Clostridia bacterium
CAACCGTTTTTTCCATATTTGATATTTACAACCGGGCCGTTTTACTGTATACTTATAAGGCGAATTTTGGGAAACGTTCGCGTTTCATAAAAGATTCTACAACAATTCCCGAAGCAAATCAAAGAAAATCATATGATATAAGGAGAATAGATATGTCGTTGCTTGATGATATCAAGAAGAAGGCGAAGTCCCTGGGGAAGACGATAGTTCTTTGCGAGGGCGAGGACGCGCGCGTGGTCGAGGCCGCCGCACGCATAACGAAAGAGGGAATCGCGAAGATAGTCCTCATAGGAAACGAGGAAGAGTGCAAGAAAGTCGCTCCCAACGTCGATCTCACGGGAGTCACACTCATAGACCCTCTCACGTCGGAAAAGACCGCCCAGTACGCCTCCATTCTGTACGAAGCGAGGAAGGCGAAGGGCATGACCGAGGAACAGGCCGCCGAGCAGGCCAAAGACAGGACGATGTTCGGCGCTCTGATGCTCAAAGCGGGCGACGTCGACGGATACGTTTCCGGCGCGTGCCACAGCACGGCCAACACCCTGCGTCCGGGGCTCCAGGTCATAAAGACCGCTCCCGGGGTCTCCACGGTGTCGAGCTGCTTCATCATGATAGCTCCCGACAAGAAGAATCCGTACAATCCCGACGGCGTGGCCGTTTTCGCCGACTGCGCGATAAACATCGAACCCACGGCCGACCAGCTCGCCGACATCGCGATATCGTCCGCGGCTTCCGCAAAGAACATCGCCGGGATAGAGCCGAGAGTCGCAATGCTTTCGTTCTCCACAAAGGGAAGCGGGAACGACGACAAGTTCTTCAAATCTGTTCCCAAGGTGCAGGAGGCTGTCGCACTCGCGAAGGAGAAGGCTCCCGATCTCGCCCTCGACGGCGAGTTCCAGTTCGACGCGGCGGTCGCTCCCGAGGTGGGACAGCTCAAGGCGCCCGGCTCGACCGTGGCGGGACACGCGAATGTCTTCGTGTTCCCCAACATCAACGCCGGAAACATCGGGTACAAGATAGCCCAGCGCTACGGCAGATACATGGCCATAGGCCCCGTCTGCCAGGGATTTGCGAAACCTCTCAACGACCTCTCCCGCGGATGCGACGTCGAGGACATTGTGGCCACCGTCGCCGTCACGGTTCTTCAGACCGTATAGCAATTTGAAACATAAGAGGTAAACATCGTATGAAGATATTGGTCATCAACGCGGGTTCCAGCTCGCTTAAATATCAGCTCATAGACATGGAGACGGAAGGCGTCATCGCGAAGGGCAACGTCGAAAGAATAGGCATCGCCGGCTCTTTCCTCAAGGCGAAGGGCAACGGCAAGGAGAAGACCTTCGAGCAGCCCGTTCCCAACCACACCGTGGCCATCGAGCTCGTACTCCGCGCTCTTCAGGACGAGGAGGTGGGCGTCATAAAGTCCATGGACGAGATAGCGGCCGTAGGGCACAGAATGGTCGCCTCCGGAGAGTTCTTCAAGCAGACGACGCTCGTCACGCCGGAGGTACTTCAGACTCTCAAAGAGAAGACGTTCGAGCTCGCGCCCCTTCACAACCCCGCCGCCGTCATGGGCGTCGAGGGCTGCATGCAGGTCATGGGGAACAAACCCATGGCGCTCGTGTTCGACACGTCGTTCCATCAGACGATGCCCAAGCACGCCTATCTCTACGGCGTCCAGTACGAGGACTACGAGAAATACGGCGTGAGAAAGTACGGGTTCCACGGAACGTCCCATAAGTTCGTGTCGGAAGAGGCCATCAAGTATCTCGGAAAGAAACCCGAGGACACGAAGATAGTCACATGCCATCTGGGGAACGGCTCGTCCATCTCCGCGGTCAAAGGCGGAAAGTGCATAGACACGACGATGGGCTTCACGCCTCTCGCGGGCGTCCTCATGGGCACGCGTTCCGGCGACATAGACGTGTCCGCCGTGGAGTTCCTCGCGCAGAAGAAGGGGCTTTCCTTCGCCGAGGCCGTCAACTACCTCAACAAGCAGTGCGGCGTGCAGGGAATCTCCGGCGTGTCCTCCGACTTCCGTGACCTCATAGCCGAGGCCGACAAAGGGAACGAGAGATGCAAACTCGCGCTCGACATGTTCGCATACCAGGTCAAAAGGTACGTCGGCGCCTATGCCGCGGCAATGGGCGGACTCGACGCGATAGTCTTTACCGCAGGGATCGGCGAAAACACGCCCACCGTGCGCGCGGACGTATGCTCGGGCCTCGAGTTCCTCGGCGTCGAGATAGACAAGAAGCTCAACGAAGGCAAGAACACGGGCGAGCTTCGCGACATCTCCGCGAAGGGCGCGAAGGCGAAAGTCCTGGTTATCCCCACGAACGAGGAGCTTGTCATAGCGCGTGAGACGGCGGCCCTCCTTTAATGAGGCAAATCGCCGGAAAATCATTTGACAATAAAAATCGCGTTATATATAATTTTCTAGTCAGCTTCGGAAGAAAATGATAATCGACGTCAGAAAGCAGAGAGCGAGAGGGGTCACGGAGGACGAATTTTCCTACGACTACGCCCCGGACGAAAGCTTGTGCGCCGTGCCGCTCTTCAACTTTGAAGGCCCCGTCTCCGTAAAAGGAGATTTCCGCATAAACGACGACGACACCGTCGACGTGCATGTGGAGATAAGGTTCAGGCTCACGGGAAGCTGCTCGTACTGTCTCGAGCCCGCGGCGGCGGACATAGAGTACGAATACGACGCGCTGTTCGTGCCGTACGAAAGCGACGACGATTATCCCTATGAAAAGGACAGGGTGGAAGTTGACCTGGCCGTGAATGACGCGATACTGTTCAGTCAACCGCAGGTAATCTTGTGCAGAGTGGGTTGCAGGGGTATCGAGGTAATAAACGAAGAAAACGAAGAGTGAGGTATAATTATGGCGGTACCCAAATCGAAACAATCCAAGATGAGAACGAACTCCAGGTGCTCGGCGAACTTCTACGCCACGGCTCCCACGCTTGTGGAATGCCCTCAGTGCCACGCGCTCAAGGAACCCCACAGGGTATGCAGGAAGTGCGGTTACTACAACAAGGTCGAAGTCGTTTCCCACGAAGAAAAGAAGAAGAAAGACAACTGAAAACAGGAAAGCCGGTCGTAATAGGCCGGTTTTTTTATTCCGAAAATTACCTGCGGCGATGTTTTATATTGCCCTGCCAATCCGGAAATAAACAATAAAATTAAGGAGTTTCGGAAAGCGGATTTTTAGGTCCGTTTACCCGTATTTGAAAAAGTCGTATACAGACTCGGCTGTTGTGAAGGAGAGGGAAACGACCTGTTACAATTTAAAGCCACCCCGTCTCTAAACGGTAGCGGGAAGCTTACAATATTTTGCTGCTTTTCCGTTGATTTTGTACTTTTTGTTGACCATTTCGCGACATTATGTTACAATACTGTCAGAAAGAAGTAAGGAGATGAAAAATGACCGTGACTTCCACCGAGTTCAGAAGAAACCTCAACCATTACTACAGCGTTGTCGAATCCGAGGATATCGAGATAACAACGAACGGAAAGGTTATAGCCGTTCTCACGACTCCCGCGTCCAAACGTCTGGAGCTCGCGAGGTCGCTGTACGGAATAATTCCACCCGTCGATGACGATACAAGGGATGAGATAAGAGGAGAAAGGCTTGCAAATTTATGAATGCACTGATTGACACATGTGTCGTGCTCGACGCCCTTGAAACCCGTGGGGAGTTCTCTCTTCCCGCGAGGAAGATAATAGACCTTGCCGCTCTCAAAAAATACAACGGGTTTCTCACAGCGACTTCTGTTCTAAATATATTTTATCTCATTCACAAATATCTTCATGATATCGACGAGGCAAAAAGGGTAATTGATTCCATTTGCAGACTTTTTGATATTATGGATGTGAAAGGGACAAGTTGTGTTGCCGCGATTTTTTCCGCCGTCACTGATTATGAGGACGCAGTTACGGAAGATACGGCCGTAAATAATGAAATGGATTACATCGTCACAAGAAATCTCAGGGATTATATCAATTCCAGGGTCAAAGCCGTAAGCCCTGAGGAGTTCCTTTCTATTGTCTTCGAACAAGAGAAAGGAGAGCCATGAAATACAGCACGTCGCTTGAGTCGTTCCATAGCAGTTAAACTCGATATGGGACATCCTGCGGCCCTTTTTAAAATAACATTTCAAAAAACCGGCCGTCCGTTCTCTGTCTTATGGTTGAAAAGGGAGATACAGCCGTCATTGACGGAAACATCGACGCGACGTGGACCGCGGGATTGAAGAGAGATCTTCCAGCGCCGGCGAAACCGAGTACATTTGGTTTCGGATTTTTGACAATGTGCACATAATCGGAAACGTCGACATTACCGTGGACCTTAACAAAGTGGATGAATGAATAACCTCGGCATATACTGTGCGGAGAACACATATTTCAAGATATCGGGGCGTGTCACATAGACGGCGAGGTGTCCTGAGTCGCATCGGGGGGATACGCCACGGGCACACAGATATTTACTTTTATCTACTGCGGATATTTCAAGGTGGACGCCGGAACCGGTCTCAACACCGATTTGACATCATACGTGATAGATCGATATGGACTTTCCGAGGAACCCATGGGAAGCCGCGCACACGCTGGCTACTACAATGTTTCTACCGCGCAAGCGCGAAAGTGATTAAAAAGAACAAGAAGTCCGTCGCCGGAAATCCGGCGGCGGCTTTTAAAAGCGGCAATCACGTTGTGTGGATGTAAAGTGAAAGATTCAGTCGCCACACAGGTTGCACAGAAATTCGTCCAGAAGCGTGTCGATGAAATCAAGGTCGTTCAGCTTTCTCAGGGTCTCTTTCTTCCTGTCTATCGAAAAGAGGTCAAGGCCGCCGAAATTCTCCAATGCGTATTCTGGAATTTCGAATTCTCTGCCATCGGCGGCAATTCTTTTGAACATGCGGCCCGTTTTGGCGAATCTTTTCGGCTGCCCTATGAGACAGAGCCTGCCGTCGTGCTCGAGAATACCGATTTTTTCTTCCAGAAGTTCATCGTAATTCCATCCCTCGTCATGCATGAGATGTATCGGACCGGGAAGCTCGTCGTCCGTCAGTATATCTTCTATGCTCGTATTCTCATATTGTATGC
>JAJQAK010000112.1 GCA_021203845.1 Clostridia bacterium
CCTTCACGCCCCCTGGGAGCCCTCCCTCCACGGCCCGCGCCCCTTTGGACGCACTCGCAATTTCGCATAAGTAAAATTTATGCGAAAAACAATTTAACGTTTTCGCTAAAAAACGTAAAATTTGATTTGACAAATATATAATCATATTATATAATAGTAACAGAATCAACAACCAAAGCACCCGCGGCGGGGGCCCGCGGAAAGGAGAAAGAATCATGCTTAAACTTACACTTTGCCAAACGAAAAAAGACGGTTACGAGCTCGTGGAAACGGTCGACCTGGACGACTGCGACGACGCGGAGGAGATGGTTAAGAATCTCCGCGCTTGCGGATTCGACATTCCCGACGACGAGGACGGGCGCGGGAGCCTGGACTCCCGCGCGTATTTCCGCCCCCGAAACATTGACAATTTCAACGCAAACAATTAAAATCATTTTCACCCCGACACGGGGAAAGGAGAAAACCATGCGAAAATTCATAACAACAAGCGACGTCGGCGACGTCGTAATCGGAAACGAAAGCGTATTGTTTCATATCGGAAACGGATGCGGAGACGGGAAAACGCGCATTGAAATAATCGACTGCGGCGAGAAGGAAACAAGCCCGCGCGACTACGTGACGCGCATTTCCGGAAAATTCAATCTGTATAATTATGATTGTACGAACGGCAAAGATGAAGACGTCATCGCGACGCTTTCCGGCGTATACGACATATACGCTCGCGACGGGCGCGTGACATTCGAGAAAATCGGAGGGTAAAAAATCATGCGAATTTACAAAATCAAAACATTGGCAAGCCATCTGCTCGTCTTCGCGGACGAGGAAAAAAGGCGCCTCTGGTACGTGAACGACTCGGAGGACTTCGCGCGTGACAACGGCAAGTATATTTCAGAGCTTGAGCGCTCCGACATTGACGAGATACCCGCGGCGGCGGAATATCTCGACGCGGAGGACTACCAAACCGAAAATAGAATCGCGACACTTTCGGAGGCGTGGGAGCTGCTGAAAAACGAAGTCATTTTTGACGAAACAAACGAAATCTTAGCGGGCTGGAACATCGACCTATGAAGCATCGAATTATCGACGTCAACGCGGGAGGGGCTCGCAAATTGAGCTTCTCCCGCGAAATCATGCACGCCCCGCATACACTCATTGCGGGCACGACGGGCTCCGGCAAGTCCGTGCTGCTGAATCACATCATGCACGATATTTTGATTTGCGACGCGCCGTCGATTTGCGAGTTTATACTCATTGACCCGAAACGGACGGAGCTCGGAGAATACCGCAAACTCCCGCACACCGTGCGATATGCGACGGAAACCAAAGACGTTTTGAACGTGCTGGACTTGACGATACGCGAAATGGAGCGGCGCTTGAAGACGGCGCAACGGCGCGGCACGAAGACCGCCGACACATTCCGCGCCCTGTACATCATAATTGACGAGCTCGCCGATTTGATGATATGTCCGGAACGGCGCGCCGTACAAACCAAACTCCAACGAATCTTGCAACTCGGACGCGCCGCGAAAATACACGTCATCGCGGCGACGCAGGCCCCGAATCGAGCCGTCATTCCGGCGGCGCTGGTGCTGAACTTCACGAACCGCATCGCGCTCCGGTGCTTAAACTCTATCGAATCGCGGCAAATAATCAACCGCGCGGGGGCGGAGCTGCTCCCGCAATATGGAAAGGGTATTTATTTAAATCAATGCGGCGTATACTCCGAAATCACGATACCGCCGGAAGACGACGCCGCGCGGCGGGCGGTCGAAGGATACTATTTGACATTCAAACGCAAATAATCACGGCGGGAGGCAAAACTCCCGCCCTTGTTTTGCGCCCCGTATAAGCGCATACGGCGACGTTTTCAAAACTCGATAAATTATACGCGGAAACCGTAAACGCGCGCGAGAGAGCCCGCACGGGCGTGAGAAAAGACGACAAGCATTTCACTTGCCGTCTTTCTTATATGGACTCATACCAAACCCGTCGAGAGGGAAAAGACCAAAGGAGCACGGGGAGCCTTTCTGCGCTCCCCGCGGTGAATCATGATGTGGATTTTTAAGCCACGCATACAGCATACCACAATATGTTGTGTTTTGTCAATCGTTTTCGTCCGTGTCGTTTGTTTCTGCGAGTTTCACGGGGTCGGCGTTTTCGTTCTGATAGAAAATCTCGTCGCCGTCTTCGATGTCTGGGAGCATGGCGGCCTCGTCCATGAGTTTCTGCGCGTCCACGGCGTCGAGCTTGGCGGTCACCACGACGTCCTGCGTGTCGCGGTATCCGAAATTGTTTTTCATCATGAACTTGCCGGCTTCCGCGGGTACCTTCCCGCCCGTCATGTACGAGGCGATTTGCGCGGTGATGAGGTTATAGAGGTCTTTTATCGCGTCAATCGTTTCTTTCGGGAATTGCCTGGCCTTTCCGGTGGCGATGTCGATAAATTCTTTTCTGTTGCATTTGAGCGCGAGGGCGGCGTCTTCGACGGTTGCCTGCATGTCCGCGAGCCCCGCCATGTCGAGGTATTTGTTAATGCGTCTTTTGACGGCGCGTGAGTCCGTCAAATCGACGTGCGGGAGTTTCTGTATTCTGCGCAGATACTCCACGACGATTGCGTTCTCGTTGGGCTTAATGCGGTCTTTGCTCGTGGCGGGGCGTTTGGGCATGAGTTGAACCTCTCCGAGGGGCTTCTTTCTGGTGCTCCTTGCGGCGACGTCGGTTTGTTTTTTTACCTCCACGGTTGTTGGGGGAGTTGTTTCTTTTTCCGTGTTTGAGATGAGTATTCTGTCTTCGTATTTCTTTTTCATAATGGCTGAAACCTCATAATCTTACCTTTATGATTTTTATTTTCTCCCCGCCGTCGTCCTTGACAAAAATCTGCGAGATTCCGTTTTCTGCGAGTTCTTTGACTTTCGCGTTGAGTTCTTGTTGATTCTTCACCTCGGATTCGGTGCGGCGTCCGTTTCTGTAACCTATGACCATTATCATTTCTTTGCCTTCTTTCTGTACTTTTCCGCGTACTCCTCACACACTTCGAGACAGCGGTCGATGACGTAATTTCCCGTGTCGGAGATGACGTCCTCGTTCAGAATGTGCGAGAGCCCCGATTTCTGAACGACGATTCCCTTGTCCTCATGCAGCCGTTCGATGAGCCAGCCGTAGGTAAGTTTGTTCTCCGTCACGATTTGCCTGATTCTTTCTATTTTCTGATTGTTCATTTTTTCAATCTTCCTTTTACTTGTCGCAGCTCCGCGGTTTCCCGCATGAAGGTTTCTCTGTCTTTGCCGTTGTATCTGTACACAATGAGCGCGGCGATTCCGCGTCTCACCGTGCGAATGACCGTCGCGCCGTTGAGTTGCGGGCGTCGCTGCGCGTAGTAGAAATTTTCACGACGGACGGCGACGCGTTCTTCCGAACCATATTCTATGGGACTTCTATCATAATGTCGCCTCCGTCGACGGTGACGAGAATCTGCGCGCCTTCCGGCAGCAACAGTTTCCAGCGTTCAAGAATGTGCAGAGCTTCGTCGATGTCAGATGTTTTGATTTTCATGTTTTCTCACCTTTATGATTATCGTGTCGTCTTTGATTTCGATGTAGTCGGTTTTCTCGCCGACTTCTTCGAGAGCCTTTGAGAGAGCCTCCGTCATGAGTTTGTCGTTCATCTGTCGCCTCCTTCGAGTTCTTTGTTGTTTTTCGCGATGAGCGCGGCGAGGGTGACGTAATCGAGGGCGGACATGTTCTCGATTTTCTCGCCCTCCGCGAGCATTTCGGAGAGTGTGCTTATGATTTCGTCGGAAAAGATGAGCGCGTCTTCAAGCCTTTTCACCCGTGCTTTAAGTTTTTTGATTTTGTCCTTGTCGGTCATGTTTTCCTCCTGACGATTCCGTGGTCGTTGATTTCGATGTCTTTGTGTTCTTTGAGAGCTCCGCGCACTTCGTTTGTGACGGTTTTCAAAGGTTTCACGTCGAGGTCGAACTCTTTCTGTAAATCTTTGTCTTTGATTAAAGTGAGCGTGAGCGAGATGATGTTTGTTTTTCCGTCGTCCAGAATCTCGCAAGCCTTGCGATAAATGATGTCGTTTTCCGTCATATCCTGTATCCCTCCGCGGTGATGTTTATTTCGTGCTCCATGTCTGTCGCAAGTCTCGCGATTGTCCGTCTTAGAATCTCGATGTAGTCTTCGGGCGGGAAGGCGTATTTTGCCGTCAACGCGTCGAACATGGCGAGCACGGCTCTTTTGTCTCTGTCGTCGAAATGAGTTATGCTCTCAACCTCGTCGTCGGTGAAAAATCTCGTCTCGCGGTCTTTGATTGTGTGTCTGCCTTCTTCGTTCCAGATTGAGCCGTAAAAAACCTTGCCGTCTTTAAACTGAACTCTGACGGGCACGCCGATGTGTTCCAGATTGTCGAGTGTCATGTTTCCCCTCCGAAAATCGCCATTTGTTTCTCTTTTTGTTTTTGCTGAACGTACTCGTAGTTGTTGAACTGAAAATCAATCGGGTGGTTGACGTAAAGGGTTTCGATTCTGATGTCCGCCGTTTTCGTCATAGAGCCGTTCATTAAATTGCGTTTCGTCTTTGCCCACACCTTCGTGAACCGCTTGTCGCTGATGTCGTCGTAGGAGCTGAAATAAACGGGAAAGTCACGGCTTGCGAGCCAATCGTAGAACGCTTTATGGTCGAATCCTCCGTCGTACCCTTTCGCGTTCTCATACGGCGGGTCGCAATACACAATGTCGCCGTCCTCGTACTCATACTCGCGGTAGTCTTTGCAAGTGAAGGTTATCCGTTCAAGCTGTTCAAGCTGTTCAAGCTGTTCAAGCCGTTCAAGCTGTTCAAGCTGTTGAACGTCTCCCCGCTTGCCGTAAAGCTTTAATATTTTATCCCGCCATTCAAGCCGTCTGCCCGTTATGCTCTTTTCCGTAAGCGTGATTTGCGGAAACTCCTTTTTTAGCAACTCGTCCTTTGTTCCGTATACAATGTAATCATGCATACTGTGTTTTATGCCTTCGACGTCTTGCGAAAATAAGTAATCTTTCCCGTTGT
>JAJQAK010000152.1 GCA_021203845.1 Clostridia bacterium
GGAGAATCCGGAGACGTGACCGTCTGATGAAAAACTTTAAGCGAAAAATAAAACAAAATGTCAACGCCCGGTTGACACATTTCCAAATTTTGGTAGTATAATAGAGTAAAAGAGAAGATATGTCACTACGGAGGCGGGGTAGATGTCTATAGCTGATATAATCGCCATTGTTTTAATCGTTCTTTTCGCGATAATAGGCCTTTGCACCGGAATCACCGGAGGAATTAGATTTTTCACGAGAGGAAAGGTATGGGGCGTCATCGTCGCCATATTCGTTTCGTACTTCGTGTTCTCGTGCATAGCGGGGCTGGAAGGCGTCCAGAACTGGCTCGACGACCTTATCGGACTCACGTGGGGATACGTGATTCTCGCGGTCGTGACCTTCATAGTCTGCCTTATTGTGCGATTCATATTCGTCAAGGCGTTCGCGGGGATTTCCGAGACTCCCCACGTCGCGAGGAAAGTCTTCGATAAAATATTCGGAATGGTCTTCTGGGTCGCCGTGCTCACCGTCTTACTTCTCATCGTCATGCAGGTATACTATGCGATATCCGGAGACATGTCGGAAGGGATCAGTTTCTTGAACGGAGGCTTCATGAAACTCGACTATCTCTACGACACCAACCCCATGCTTCCCTTCATTAACTCCGTCAAGGGAGAAACTGAGGAAATCGTGGAAGGAGTGGAAGACGCGCTTGCCGCGATCATGAGCGTCATATAAAACATAAAAAAATCGGGGCCTGGGGGAAATCCTTCGGGCCTTTTGTCGTATATGCGTTTTTTTACAAATCGAGTATTCGTCTGTCGAAGTCGGCGGACGACCAGACCTCCACGAGGTCGTAGTATTCGCGTCTTCCGAGAACCTCCCTGTCCTTCATGTTGGGAGTGAGATAGGATAAAAGCTCCTTCGACTTCGTGTGCGACACTCTGTTCGCGAGCGCGAGGGCGTAGCCCGTGGAGGGAACGCCTTTGGGCCCCGTGTCTATGACCGTGACGAAACGGTACTTCACGGCGGAAAAATCTATGTCGTTATAGTCGGAATACGACATTATGAGCCTGTAGAGGTATTTGCTGTCCATACCGGAGCGCATGCAGTTCTTTTTGAAGTTGTTTATGTTCTTGCCGTTTTTGAACTCTATGAAGTTTATGTAGTTGCCGTGTCCTATGTAGAGTGCGTCCGCCGAGCAGAGCTCGCTTTTGAGCATGAACTCCTTGATTTTGTCGTACATGAACGCGGGCGTCTCGTCGTCGACCAGAAAGACGTCGTTTGCCGAATCGTAGGAAAGCTCTCTGAAGGGCCTCACGTAACCAGAAAAATGTTTGTCCAGGAAGGCTTTTATCTTTTTTATCTCGTCGTTCATTCGTCTTCCCCGAGAGAGTATCTGAGCTCGTCCATCTCCATGTAGGGGCGGGCGAGGATTTCGTATGCGTCCTCAAGGCTTTCAGATACGTCCTTGAGGTTCGTAAGTTTCGTCTTCTCGTCCCTTTCCGTCACGTACACGCGGAAGCCACCTTCCGTTCCGTGAATTTTTGTGTACGTTTCGAGCGCGAGAAGGAAGTTGGGGCTGTGCGTCGTGAGAAGAATCCTTACGCCTCCGGCGGAAAGACATGTCAGAATCTCGGCGTATTTGTTCTGCCAGTCGGGGTTTAAGTGCACCTCCGGCTCGTCCAGTATGAGCACGGTTCCTTTTTTTATTAGGCCGAGGTTGATGAGAATCTTTAGGGCGGACAGAACCTTGCTTCCGCAAGATAGGTTTCTGACGTTGAGCTCGTATCCGTCCAGCCTGTAGAACATCTTTTTGTCCTTTTCCACAAAGTCGCCGGGGATGAGAGAGGAGAGTTTTTCCAGTGCGTCTTTGCACGCGGCGTCGGGCTTTGCGGCGGTGAGGAATATCTCGTTGTCCAAAAGGGACAGGTAGATTCGGTTCTTTTCGCTGTGCGTGAGAACGGACCGGGATTTGAGGACGTCGAATATCTCGTCCTTCCTGTTCCCCGCGAGCCAGTTGTCCGCGGCGGAGGGAAGCGAGTATGTGATGGTTCCGGCGTTTTCGAGGTCTTCCGCGTCGTCCAAAAGGAAGATGTTTTCTACGTCGTTGCCTTCCTTGTCGTACACGTATGTGTATTCGCAGCTTTCTATGGTTATGTCGAAGACCGTCTTCCCGTCCTCCGTCACCTGTATCGCGGACTTCGCGGAAGGGCTCGTGAGGGGCTGTATCTGCCCCGCGAACTCCCTTTCCAGCTTTCCCCTTATCTCGTCTTCGGCAAACCCCGTCGTGTTCTTTTCCGGAGCGGACGCGGCCTTAATGCCGTAAAGACGGGTTTTGAGCTCCGCGAAAAATTTCCGGTATTCCGCGGATTTTTCCTCGCAGTCTCCCGCGGGGAGTACGCTTTTCATTTTAAGAAGGAATCCCTCGAGGTCGAAAAGCTCCGCCTCTTCCGAAAGGCTGTCGACGTACTCGTCTATCTGGCCGTAGCTTATGAAGAAGGGGACTCCGCTTTCGAGAAAGTACGCGAAGGGCTCGCCCCTGCAAAGCTCCTTTATGTCGGCAAACACGGGCTCTGCCAGAAGTTTTTCGAGGGAGAGGCGCGCGAGCTGTCCCTTTTTGTTGAGCATCTTCCCTTCGACGTTCTCCACGGCGTCGTAGAGGGAGTATAGGACCTTCCCCGCCGTTGTCTTGCCGGAGGCGTTGAGGCCCGTGATGACGGTGAGCCCGGGTATGTCTATCGTCGAATCGTCTATTATCCCGATGTTTTTGAGCCTTATCCGCATTTTGTTTACCTCATATCACCGTGACTTTGTCGCCACAGCATTTCAACGCGCACGAGTAAATCGCGGTGAGGGCCTTCACCATCTCGTCGTAGTCGGAAAGGCACGCCGTTTCGACGCACGAGTGCATGGCGAGCTGGGCTATCCCTATGTCCACGCTTCTCACGGACACCTGGGAGGAGGATATCGTGCCGAGCGTTCCTCCGCAGGGAAGGTCGGAGCGCACGTACATGTCCTGATATTTCACCCCGGCATTGCCTAAGATGTGTTTGAAAAGCGACGACGAGAACGCGTCCGTCGTGTAGTTGCCCTGCGCGTGGTGCTTCACGACGACCCCGCCGCCGAGATACGTCTTGCTTGTGGGGTCGGAAAGCTCGGGGTTGTTGGGGTGCATGGCGTGGGCGTTGTCGGAAGAGACCATGAGCGAGTCGGCAAGGGCCGCGAGGTATTCATCTTCCGTGAGGCCGAGTGATATACTCACACGTCTTAAGACGTCGGAAAGGAACGTCGAGCCCGCTCCCTGCTTTGTGCGGCTCCCTATCTCCTCGTTGTCCGCGACGAAAGCTACGTTTATGCCTTTGGGCTCGGCGGCGACGAGGGCCTCTATGGAGGCGTACACGCTCGTCAGGTTGTCTATTCTGGGAGAGGAGAAAAGTTTTCCCGCGTATCCCACGTCGAAAGGATGGGTGTTCGACACGAGGAAGAGGTCCGAGTCCGGCACCTTTTTCCCGCTCGCGAAATTCTTGAGCTCGCGGTTCAGTCCTTCTTCGTCGCATAGGGCCGCGAGAGGGCACATGTCTTTTTGCGGGTTGAGCTTTATGCCGCCGTTCACCTCTCTGTTGAAGTGTATGGCGAGCGAGGGGATGACGAAGGTTTTTTCGGACACGAAGGGAAGGAAGGACACGCCGTCCGCGTCTTCGACGCAGATTCTCCCCGCGACGGTGAGAGGGGTGTCCATGTACGTGTAGTATATTCCGCCGCCGTATTTTTCCACATTGAACTTTATGTACCCGTCCGTGTTCATGACGGGGTTGCCCTTTAATTTGAAGCACGGGCTGTCGCAGTGGGAGGCTACCATCTGAAACGCGTTATTCCTGCCGACGGTGAAGGCGATGAGGGCCGAGCCGTCGCGTGAGGCGAAGTATTTTCCGCCGCGTCTCACGCTCCATTTTTCGTTTTCCGAAAGTTTCTCGAAGCCTTCGCTTACAAGAAGGCCTTCCACGTTTGCCACGGCGTTGTACGCGGTCTTTGATCTGTCTATCCAGTCGTAAAGATTGCTCTGCATATGATTCTCCTAAAATTTCTGCTTTCATTATAGTCCGTTTCCGGGTTTGTGTAAATACTGCCACGAGAGGTTTTGCCCCGCATATCGGGTTGACTCTTTTTTCTCCACTCGTATAATGGAGTCGGACGGAAGAAGCAGCGATTTTGGCATGCCGCGCAAAGAAGAAATTTTATCATCACACCGTAAAAGACGTATGCGCTCTTCCCGGATACAGGCTCAGAGTGGTGTTTTTTAAGGGGGTCACAAAAACGTACGACATGAACGGGCTTATCGGCACGTGGCCGCTGTACCGGCCTTTGAAAGACACCAATCTTTTTGTCGGCGTCCGTGCCGACCCGGGAGGGTTCGGCATATCGCAGAATGGCGATATAGATTTAAGCTGTACGGAGCTATGGGACAACGGGGTCGAAATCGAATCGTGCTGAATTTAAACTGTTGCCGAGTCATACGTGACGATGTCTGATTGTGTAGTGGCAGAGTGATAAAAGACCCTTCCATACGATGTGGCAGTCGCGTTCAATTTGGTAAAGAAAAAGAAGCGGGGTAGGTCTAATATGACTTTTGTAGAGATAAAGGAACTGAGCCGCAACACAAGGGCGGTTCTTGCCGGAATGGCGGAAGACGACAAGGTTATCATAACCGATAACGGCAAACCCACGGCATTCATGATGCCGATCAGCGGGGGAAATTTTGAACAAATGCTTGAATGCATGCAGCGTATAAGCGCGCTAAATCTTGTCGGCTCGATACAGGAAAAGGCGAAGAAGGATTTTCCCGACGGTATATCCGACGAAGAGATACAGGCCGAAATCGACGCGGAAAGAAGAGATGAGTGAGTCCATGCTACTCGTCCTGGGCCCAATATTTTCGTATCCGCTCTGCTGTCTCCGGGAGACAAACCCGCACAGATAAAGGTTGAGACAGAAAAGGTAAATAATAACCGCGTCTGTATGAAACAGGTTGGTGAAAA
>JAJQAK010000006.1 GCA_021203845.1 Clostridia bacterium
GAGGATCAGATTGAGAACGATGTTGTTAAGGTTCTGGATGCACTGGAGGAGTACTGATATGGGAGATTTTGGAGCAATACCATCCAAATATAATGGATGGAATTTAGATAGTCAGCTTGAACGTGGATATGCGGGATATATGCATTTTAATGATTGGGAAGTAGAACATGAGCCAGAAGGTTATTGTGAAGGTGATATTTGGTATCGACCAGACTTTCTGCTTCATCATGTCAACATCATAAATTATCAGAGGCCTTGTCGAAGTGTTTATGATGCTGATGTTTTCATAGAAGTTAAAGGGGATCCCCAATTATTGCCAGATGCATTTCAAAAAGCTCGACTTATGCAAAAGCATGGATTCCATGTTCTCATTGTTGGAAGATTCCCTTATGGAGAAAATGATGAAAGCATTCTGAAAAATTGGAAGTCAGCAAGGGCTTTCAAATACGAAGGCGGTAAAAGCTATTCATCATATACTCTTTTTCAATCATGGTCTGAATGTGGAGGAACCAAAACTGAACGAAGGGCATGTGAAGAGGGTTTTTTGAAAGCTACAAATCGGAAAGAGAAATACGACTTAGCTAAATGGGAAGGATACTATGGGAATTTAAAAAATTATGGGCTCTGTCCCAAATATCCAAAGATAATTCCTCAGCCTATGTATTTGTGGGTGGGACGTAATGGAGAACCGATAATTGGAAATTGGCATACGCGCTCAGATCGAACGGATGGTGATCCGGGCAATACTTTGGAAGCAATCAAATATGCTCTTAAAATCATGGATTATAAAGTTAGGAGGTAACTAAATATGGCAATCAAGAAATTCAAAAGTTATGACTCTGTTAAGCCCTACGGAGATTATGAGGCGCTTCCGGTCGGAGGATATGTTCTTCGAATTATGGATGCAAGGGCTCAGGAGAACCAATATGGACAGTACGTTCAAGTTCGGTTGGATATTGAGGAGGGCGATTATAAGGGCTATTTCATGAATGACTACCAGAGTCAGGAGAAAGAGGACAAGAAGTGGCACTGCACCTACCTGCTGAATGTGCCGAAAGATGATGGATCCGAGCGTGACGGATGGACCGCCCGCAGGTTCAAGACTTTCACTTCTGCACTTGAGGATTCCAACGAAGGCTATCACTTTGATTGGGATGAGACCAAGTTCAAGGATAAGCTGATCGGCGGACTCTTTAATGAGCGAGAGTATAAGAAGGCGGATGGATCCATCGGGCGCGTGACCAATCTCGCGCAAGTCTGTGACATTAACAAGGTTCGTTCTGGAAACTATAAGCTCCCGAAAGACAAGCTCCTCAACGGAGATCAAGGCGGTGGAACTGCTACCGAAGGATTTATCAATGTTCCGGAGGGTGCAGCTGACGAGATTCCGTGGGACTAAACCATGGAGCTATTTGAGCAGAAAGCGGTTCTGGAGTCGTTCGAGATCCTAATCGACACCAGAGAACAGGACACGGTGAGGGCGAGACGGCGTTATGAAGCCTTTAAGGCGCCATATCGGAGAGCAACGCTTTCCTATGGAGATTATACATACAATGCCGTCCTCCCCTCCGGGCGGAACATCTTCGATATTTCCAGTACCATCGAGCCATTCTGCGCGGTTGAGCGAAAGATGGACCTGACGGAGCTGGCCGGATGCTTCGGAACTGAGCGGCAGCGGTTTGAACGAGAATTTGAGCGAGCTGCCGGATCCGGAGCGAGGATGTTCCTGATCTGCGAGAATGCCAGCTGGGAGAATCTCATCAACGGCAAATACCGGAGCAAGATGCACCCGAACGCATTCACGGCCTCGGCGGTCGCATGGATGGTCCGCTATGGCGCGAATCTGGTGTTCTGCAAGGAGGAGACTTCCAGCCGGATGATCCGAGAGATCCTTTACCGCGATCTGAAAGAGAGACTGGAGCGAGGAGAGTTCGATGAGTAAAAAATATAGCGCAAGCTACATCAAGATATTTCGGAAGATGATGCATTGGGAGTGGTACAGGGACACGAAGACGAAAGCGCTGTTCCTGCACTGCCTCCTCCGGGCGAGCTGGGAGCCGGGCGAGTGGATGGGCATTCATTACGAGGCCGGACAGTTCATCACTTCCATCGCTTCGCTGGCTGAAGAAACAGGACTTTCAGTGTCGGAAGTTCGCACTGCTTTGGAGCACTTAGTTTCAACAGGAGAAATAACACGAACCACGACACGAGAAGCGACAAAACCCCATGCCGCGAAATGTAGCGTAATTACGGTAAAAAATTGGAGTCAGTATCAGAAAGCCACACGAGTTCCGACACAAGGTTCAGCACAAACTGGCGCAACATTAAAAGAAAGAAAAGAAAGAAAAGAGACGGCGAGCCTCCCTGACGGGTCGGCCGCCGCTAGTCCCGAGGACGATGAATTGCCGTTCGAGGACGCTTCGGTGTTGAGAGAGCGTGCGAGAAAGGAGCGGAGCGAATGAAGAAAGAAATGTATCATTTCGATCCGGATGACGCCTACCGCTTCGCCGAGGAAATGCACATTAAGGCATATACGCGCGGCGATGAGCTGCACTTACAAACCTGCCCGTACTGCCATGGAAGCGCCGGAAGAGATAAAAAGACATTTGCGATCAACTTAAAGACTGGACAGTTTAACTGCCTCCGGAGCTCCTGCGGAGCGCACGGAAACATGATCGTGCTGGCAAAGGACTTTGGATTCTCGCTCGGTGATGAGGTGGACGAGTGGATGAACCAGAAGAAGAAGTTCAAACATCTTCCCCAAGGAAAGCCGACCACCAAGCCTGCTGCCGTTGAGTTTCTGGAATCCCGGAAGATTTCAAAAGAGACCGCGGAGAAGTATAACATCGGCCTGAAGAAAGGCGATCATACCGTCCTAGTCATTCCGTTCTACGATGAGAATGATGTGCTGACCTTCGTGAAGTATCGGAAGATTGGGTTCGACAAGTCAAAAGGTGGAAGCAAGGAATGGGCTGAGGCTGATTGCAAGCCGATCCTGTTCGGCATGAATCATTGTGATCCGGAGACCAATAAGACATTAGTGCTGACGGAGGGTCAGCTCGATTCCCTTTCTCTGGCCGAGGCTGGAATCGAGAATGCGGTCAGTGTGCCGAACGGTGCCAAAGGGTTCACATGGACTCCCTATTGCTGGGACTTTCTTGTGAAGTTCGATGAGCTGATCGTGTTCGGTGATTATGAAAACGACCACATTTCCCTGCTGGACGAGATGAGGACGCGGTTTCAGGGCCGGATCATGCACGTTCGACCGGAAGATTATCGAGGATGCAAAGATGCCAATGACATCCTGCGAGAGTATGGACCGGAAGCACTTCGGGAGGCAGTAGACAATGCAGTTCCACCTAAAAATCCTCGGATCATCCGCATGGTGGATGTCGAGAGCGTGGATCTGCTCCAGAAAGAGCAGTTTTTGTCCGGCTTCCATTGGCTCGACCAACTGCTCGGAGGATTTTATTTCGGTCAGCTCATAATCATCACCGGAGAACGTGGAGAAGGTAAATCCACTCTGGCCAGTCAGTTCGGAGTGATGGCGGTCAATGCCGGTTATAAGGTGTTCCTCTATTCCGGTGAAATGAATCCCGACCGGGTCAAAGATTGGTTTGAGGCTCAGACGGCAGGCGCAAGGAACATCAATAAGATTGAGCGTGAGGACCGGGGAACATTCTTCAAAGTTCACGAAGATGTTCGAGAGAAGATTGAGGAATGGTATGGGGACAAGGTGCTCATGTATAACAACCGAATGCTGGAAGAATTAGATGATGAGAATGATGCCGTGACGAAAACAATGGAGAACGCTATTCAGCAGTACAGCTGCCGGGTCATCATCATCGACAATCTTATGACCGCACTCGAGGACGATATGAGCGCTGATATTTATCGGCAGCAGACAGCCTTCGTCCGAGCATTGGCAAAAATGTCAAGACGGTATGATGTGCTGACTTTTCTGGTCGCTCATCCGCGCAAGGGCAGCAGCTCGGGGTTCCGGAACGATGATGTCTCCGGGTCCGCCAATATTACGAATCTTGCGGATGTCGTAATTCGGTACGGACGGCCAAAGGATGAGCCGAATGCGACTTCGAGGATCTTATCGGTCCATAAGAACAGAATGACCGGAAGAATTGACCAGGACGGAACCAGATTGTATTTTCAGGAGTCTTCCAAGCGGATCTCACCGATTGATGGAGCGTTTGATCTGGATCTGGAGTGGGAGAAGACTGAGGACGGGTTCATTGAGAGTGATGAGCCGATTTTCGATTAAGGAGAATGTGATGGCGAGCGTGGATGCAAATAAGATCCCGGAGATCAAGAAGTTCATGGAAGATCTCTGGAAGATGATAAAGGATTTTTGGGAACCGGAGGACACTGACGAGTATTGGAGAGCTGTGGTTGATCGGGTAGATGAGCTGGTCGGCAAATATGGTGCAGCACTCTGCGGAGATATGTGTATGAGCTATGTGTCGTTTCTGGAAAACAAAAGAGACGAGGGAAGAAAATAATGTGCGTATTTTGTAACGGTTTTCGCAATCGGATCAACGGCTATGAGGAGTTTGACGATAAGGCCGTCAAGCAGATCGAGGTGAATGTGGGTATAATGATGAGCCATTCAAAACCTTACCTGATGGTCCGGATAAACGATCAGATGGCCTGTATGTCACCGATCAGCTTTTGTCCGAAGTGCGGAGCTCAACTGGATAAAGATTATACTGCGAGGAGGAATTAAGAATGATTAAGTACGAAGATGATTGTGTGGGCTGTCCGCCCGAGATGGGATGCATGGGGAACGTATGCAAGTACAAGCACGCTCCGCACTACTATTGCGATGTGTGCGGAGAGGAGTATCAGCCTGAGGATCTGTTTATGATTGACGATAAGATGGTCTGCGAGGGCTGCGCGGAAGAGAACCATACGTTCAGAGAACTGTTGGAGGACTTATATGGGACGGTGGAAGTGTGAGATGGATTGCACTTACTGCAATGACGAGTACTG
>JAJQAK010000186.1 GCA_021203845.1 Clostridia bacterium
CTGACGTGCTCCTCCGTCACCGGGACGGTGAGCTCGCTCGCGTTCAAAATGCTGACCCTCCGCCGGAGCAATTCGTAAAGTGTCCTTATCGATGAAATCCAGAATGTCGGTCGAATACAGCGGGTCCGTTTTGAGATTTTCATTCAGCTAGTCGAAATCCCTTGAATCGAAATCGCTCATGAGTACCTCGACGGCGAACTCGTGGTTGATGTTTTCCACAATCCTGTTTATCGCGCTCGTGAGCTCCCCGCTTTTGTAAAGGTCCTTGAGATTCCTGAACCTTCCGCCGTATTCATAGTTTTTGAGTGAATTCTGTATGTTGACCGCAATCGACGTGTTGACGTAAATTTCCGCGCTTTCGTCTTCCAACTTGTTCCCGTACCCGCCGTTGTAGTTTTCTCCGCTGACGGACATGGTCCCGCCTCGGGATATGTATTCGTCTATGCCACTGACCCCGAGGACTTCTTCGAATTCCTTGTAGGGTATAAACGTCGTGTGGAGCATAAAACATCTGTCGAACAGTCTCTCCTCCGAAGCGATTTTAAATCCCAGGGAATCCGTACCGGTGAGCACGACCTTCATTCCGGAGGCCGCGAATATGTCGGAAAAAATCTCCGCGCACCTTATGAACTCATCCAAAAAAGTGACTTCGTCTATGAAGACGTATTTGAAACCCGTAAGTTGCAGACTTCTCATGTCCCTGTCGACGTCCTTGAGGGTGTCTCCGCTTGTCACACGGATAAGTGCCGTTTTATCGTAGTCCGCCTCGTCCATGTCGGCAATCACCTGACACATAAGCGTCGTCTTCCCCGTACGCCTGAGCCCGTACAAAATGAAGACCTTCCCGCGGCTCGTGCCGTGTATGTATTGTCTGATGTTGTCAAAACAATCGCGTCTCTTGAGGCCTGCGCACTCG
Organism: Clostridia bacterium; assembly: GCA_021203845.1. Classification (GTDB taxonomy): domain Bacteria; phylum Bacillota; class Clostridia; order Christensenellales; family Borkfalkiaceae; genus Coproplasma. The sequence continues at coordinate 917 of JAJQAK010000186.1, forward strand.
TCCACGACGGCTCGGAGCTTTCCCCCATACAGCACATCCGTTCTGAACGCCTCCCCGGGATTCATGCTTTTGGATTTTATCTGCTCTATCTTGAGACGTTTCAGCTCCTTTTCAAGCTCTTTCCTTCTCGCGACAAGGGCGAGTTCCTGCTCATCGACGTCCGGTCCCAGATAAATGTCCTTGGCCCTCCCGTCTTCCTTTATGCGCGTGTAATAGTAATCCTTCCCGTTTACGTTTCTTTTGATTATGGACCAGTGAGGCAGCAGGGAGAGCTCCGCCTCTATTTCCTCAATCCTTTTAACTGTATCCCTGATGTACCTCCGACAACCTATATCATACCCGGGTCGCCACAAAAGGCAAGAGATTAGTTATAAAAGTTATAAGCAGTGATAGACTTTTTCGTCGGTCATGACACGAGCCCCGCAAGTTAGACAAATATGTTACCTCAATATGTTACTCCGTTTTCGATAACCTCTTGACTTGCACCAAAACACGAAGACCATATCAAAGGGAGCCGAAAACTGTCTCTCATTTCGAGATTGCCCCTTTTTTGGGGTATTTTGAAAGACGAGTGACACTTTTGAGCGGGGAAAAGTGTCACTTATTTTTGAAAACGATGTTTTCCATCTCGTTCAGCGGAAGAATTCCGCTTCCCATTATAACCCCCATATCAAGCGATTCTATCATTTCACGCGCTCTCTCCCCCGCATGATAGTATTTCTCGTTTTGCATAAAGAGGTTCCTCATTTTTCTCTTCCCTTTGGAACCTTTTAGGGATGCCGGAATCGGACAATTGAGATAATTGCACACCCCAGCAATATCCTGAAGAAGAACATCTTCAATATCGGCCTTTGCCGCCAAATCAATAACCTTGTCAGCTTTCTTTAATGATTCTCTCAAATCGTTCCAATCGTCTCTATAGCCCACACTGATATAGTCATTGTACGTGTCCGTATCATAACACAGAAACACCGTCCAGTGATTTTCGCTCCCATACCTCAAAAAACATTTCGTATAAAACCAGTCCCCGGATTTGGGCATATTGGAAACAGAGTTCGCCTCCTTGAATTTAAGAATACTCCTCCTTGAGCCGGACACAAGCTCGTATGTGTAATCATCATTAAACTCGCCGTCATCTATTTTTGTGATTCGTACGGAATGCTTGTCACACAAATATCTTAACAACGTGCGGTAAAACTCAAGCTCGGTATCACCTTCGAGAATGAAAGCGTAGCAATCCATTATGGCTCCCCGTACAAGCTAATCTTCGAGGTACGCCGCCAGGACCTCTGCGGAACGCGAACCTCCGGACATCAAGTCAAACAGATATTCTGCAATGGGTGTCTTTAAATCTCTGGCGTTTTTTATCAATGCCTTCTCTTTTGTTCCTCGAATTTTCTTGAATACAGCGACGCCTTCCTGATTAGGAACACCGATATATATGTGTTTCGGCTTTAAATACTGAATAATATACGGAGAGTGACTGGTGACCAGCATGGTGGTGTCTTCCAAACAATCCAGCAGCGATTCCAATAATGTTTTTATCATTTTGGGATGTATGCTTGTCTCTATTTCCTCTACACCGATAAGGTTGAGTCCGTAGCGAGCCCCGAACACCGCATTGGCGACAAGCCAGATTATTCTCTGTGTCCCCGTTGACATCATTTCAACGCTTACCGGCTGATTAAGGTATTTACTTGCCACCACCAACTGATACAGCTCGTTTTTGATATGGAAAGGAACATCCGTCTTCGATTTGACTTCGTCGGATTCGTTTTTCCCGTCTTCGGGGCTTTGCTTCGTCGTCAATGTGTATTTCTGTAAATCGATTTGCCCGAACTCGGGAAACAGATCACTTATGATTCCGACAAACAGACGATATTTCTCCGGATATTCGGTTTGCAGGACACTGAGGGTCTTGGGGATGTCCAAAACGTCAAACGGCATAGACGAATGAGACGAATTGTTCAATTCCACAGGAGAAAGCCCGTATGAGAAATTCAAATCGAGCGTATTACACATCCTGCAATTCAGATTTCTTATCGCCGAAATGACCTTAGCAATGTCGATCCCCTCCATCCCGGACAGAATGTCGATAGCCAGCACATCCCCTGCGAGCGTTAACTTTCTGAACGCTTTGGATTCCTTTGTGGGCCGATATGATTCTTTTGCCCTGTTAAGATATGCGGTATAGCGCACGCTTTCGTTTTCCCGCATTTCTATGGTCTCGTCGGTGATATACGCTCCGCCGTTGTCGTGCAGCCACGAAAAGGAAAACCCGTATCTGACATATTTATAGCTCTCGCCGAGGTCGTCGCTCTCAAACTCCACACTGAAACAGTAATCCTTCCCGCTGAGCGACGGGACCAAAGGGATTCCACCAATCCAGCGCATCATTCGGTTTCGTTCCGAGGATGAAGCCTTTAGAAAACGAAAACCGTAATTTATGGCTTCAAGCAAATTGGACTTGCCGTAATTGTTTGTTGAAACAATGGCAATCAAACTGTCCAACTCGATTGTCGTCTCTGCCAAGTTTTTAAAATTGCCGGCCGTCACTGACTTTAATTTCATAAAAATGCCCCCTGGTGATTTAAGCAAATAATACTACGAAAATAATTTAAAATCAAGCCGTTTATATCTTTTGTGTAAAATAATCCCCGAGATTTGGCAATAAAATATATGAGTGACTGTTTTTCATGTTACTCTTATAAGGTATTGTGTTGGAACTACCCGCGACCAAAGTAAAAGGTGTCGGAAACTGTCTCTCATTTTGAGTTTGCCCCGCTTTCGAGGGTGTTTTGAAAGACGAGTGACACTTTTGGTCGCGAAAAACTGTCTCTCATTTTGAAATCAGCATTTTTCCGCCCGCTTTCGCCGCTCCGAACACAAAAAAGAAGGACTCCGCAGCGGGGCCCTTTCGTCTTATGACCATCAAAGTTTTACTTTTTGAACTTCTTCTTTTCGTCTCTGGTGACGGCTCTTCTTCTGCCGAGCGCCTGGTTCACGTAGGAGACGAACAGCATGTGCAGAAGTTCCTCTTTGTCTCCGTCTATCGTTATCCCTATCGCGTCAAGGGTCACGGACAGGGTGTTTTCGCCAAAGGTCACGCTGTAGTGCTCTTGTCCCTTCTCCCCTTCGACGTCGTATTTTATCGTCGGATAATCCTTGATGAGGAGAGCCAGCGCGGCCACGACGTCTTCGTCCTTCGCTCCCTGGATGCGCACGATGTCGGAATCGTCGAAACCCGTCTGCCTGTTGTGCTTCGCTATGGCAGCGCGGGCGAGTTTGTCGACTTTTTCGTTGTATGTGTTGGCGTCGTGTCCCTTCACCCACACGAACCTTATATCCAACTTCTCTCTCTCCGCCTTTATGAAGTCGATGTACCCCATGCCGAGCTTTTCCTTCGCGTGCCAGACGCCTTCCGCCCACTTGCCCACGCCCTCGTAATCGTGGTATATGAGGATTTTCTTGTATCCGTGGTTTTCGGCCCACCTCAGTGCGTTTATGACGCCCTGTATCTCGCCGGCGATGTTTCGCGACGAAAGGTATTCCTCTTTCTGCCCGATTCCGGACAGCTCCACGGGCTTCGGCTCGTCCTTCGTGAAAATGCAGACGCCGTAACCGTACACGCGGGCCTCCCCGTCGTAGGACCCGTCCGTGTAAGCGACCGCCCAGCCCATCTCAAGAAGCGGCTTTATGTCCTTTTCGTATATATAGTCCACATCTTCGAGATACGCCTGCGCCTGCTCGCGGGTGGGGAAAGACTTGTATTTGATGTTCTTTCCCTTCACGGCCGCCTCGCACTCGTCCCACGTAAGGTATATCGTGCCGCCCGCGTCGTCCTTCACGGCATAAAATTTGGGTTTGTTCTTTGCCATCTCTGCCTCAGAAATTGTACATGTCGGGCCTTCTGTCGCGGAAAAGCCCCCACTCGAGACGCTCTTTCGCGTACTCGTCGAGATCGTATTCGGCCAGAACGACGCCTTCTTCGTCCCTTCCGGCCGCGCCGAGTACCTCTCCGGTGTTGTCCG
>JAJQAK010000008.1 GCA_021203845.1 Clostridia bacterium
TTTGCGACGATTGGGGCAGGTCCTATGCCGATTTCAAAGACTGGTACGACGGATACGTTTTCAAAGATGAACCCGAGAATCTCCATATATGTAACTCAGATTCAGTAATTTGCGCCATTAAAAAGAAAACTCTAAAAAGTTATTGGTCTGGTACCGAGTCCTATGAAAATCTCATACAGTACATTCGGGATGACAGATTCGGACTGCATGACGTTCTTCAGGGACTTATAGAAGGCAAAGAATACAGTTTCGAGAACGGGGCACCGTCAAACGACATAGTCACGATAGAGGGTCTTGAAGACATTCTGACGATACTCATACACCTCGGGTATCTCGCCTACTATGAAGGTACCAAATCCGTGTACATCCCCAACCACGAGGTGCGTGCGAATTTCATCGACACAATCCGCAAAATGGGCGACACCCCTTTGACGAGGCTCATGAACGCCTCCCAATCGCTTCTGGAGGCGACCAAGGCGGGAGACGAAGAGAAAGTCTGCGAACTCATAAAAAAGATACACACGGAAAACACGTCGGTGAGAAGATACAAGGACGAGGGAACTCTATCCTCAATCGCGCGGCTTGCCTACATATACGCCATGAGCAGCTATAAAGTTCTTCCAGAGGTGCAGACCGGGGAAGGCTACGCCGACCTGCTTTTTGAGCCGATTAACTACGGCGTCGACAAGCCGCTTATCATAGAGCTGGAAAGCAACAAATCGGTGCAGCACGCGATAAAACAGATAAGGGACAAAGACTACGTCGCCCATTTCAGAAAACCGGACCGCAAAACCGAGATCCTTCTCGTCGGAATAAACTATCAGGCGAACGAGGGTGAGTCCCGTCTCAACGGAGTGTTCAGCTGCAAAATCGAAACGGAAGAAATCTGATTCCACGAAAATCAACTCGGCATACGCGGTCAAAAAGGCCGCGTTTTTCTTTTGCGCGGCCCGCACACTCAAAACGGGACATATCAAATGGACATTGGTTTATAAGACCGAGAATCACGTGGCCTATTTCACCTTTCGGAAAGCGAACCACAAAATGACGAGTGCCTGCATGGCGAGCGCCACGAGGTAGACGATGTAGATTTTCTCAAGAAAGCTCCTGTTCTCGGCGAAAAGCAGAAAGAAGATGTGTATAAGAAGCGCGTCCGACCACACGATGAGAGACGCGAAGACGCAGGTCACTATCTTTCCCCACCAAAAGCTCGAAAGAATCGTCAAGACTATCGAAGCCGCGACGAAGGCGACGGTAAAAATACACCCCGCATAGTGCTCGGTATGTGGGATGAAGTAAAGTATCATGAATATGACCGTCGCCACGAAGAAACAGAAAGCGGCGGAAAGGGCCGCGATGAGGATCCTTTTCTTTCCGGGGTGCCTTCTAGGCTTCACGGCGTCTTCCGCACCGGCGGATATGAGCTGGTCCACCGTTATGCCGTAAATTCCCGCAATCTGCGAAAGAACCCTTATGTCCGGCGTCGCCTCGCCCCTCTCCCATTTGGAAACGGCCTTGTCGGAATAATTGAGCATCTCCGCGAGCTGCAGCTGGGTGTAGCCCGCCTGCGTGCGAAGTTTCACGAGGTTCCGGGCGATTGTGTCTTTGATGTCTTCCATGGCTCCATTCTATTATACGGCCCGCGGGAAAATCAATCTATTTTGACTCCGTATCGTGTCGCGGCGGTGTAAGACGGGTGAAATTAACCGCAATTATATAAGCCGCCGCGAAAAAAAGCGGGGCACGCCCCGCGTCTCAATCTTCCGGAAGGTATCTCGACTCGCCGGTCCTTAAAACCGTCGCTGCGCCGTTCAAAGTTCTCACGGCGTCACGCACGAAGGCCTCCGATTCCCCCGCTCTGACATAGAGGTTAAAATTAACCTTCTCTCCGTATTCCGTCCTCAAATCCCTCGCACCCGCTTTCTCCAAAAACTTCGCCGCCGCCGTAGCGAGGGGATAATCGGTCGTGAGCGTGACCCCGTTAAAAAGAGAATACATTCTGACCTTTGCCACGGAAAGGTTTTCCGCACAGGAGCCGGAATACGCCCTCACGAGACCGCCCGCTCCGAGCTTTATCCCGCCGAAATACCTCGTCACCACCACAGCGATGTAGACAAGCCCCCTGTTTTTTATCACCTCGAGAATGGGGATCCCTGCCGTGCCGGACGGCTCCCCCGCGTCGGAAAAACGGAGAAGCTGCGCTCCCCTGTCCGCTATGTAGGCAAAGCAGTTGTGGGTCGCATCGGAATACCTTTTTGAAATTTTCGCGACAAACTCCTTCGCCTCGGCGTCCGACTCTACGTGTGCGGACGTCGCTATGAACCTCGATTTTTCTATTGTCTTTTCCGATGAACAGACGCCGTCCACGGAAAGGTACGAGTCCGTCATACGAAGTTTATCCTGACGTGGACCTTCTTGCCCTTGTGTACGACGTCACCGCTTTTGACGGGTGCGTTTATGTCCGTCACCTTATCGTCGTTTATGAGGACCCCGCCCTGCTGTATGAGGCGTCTCGCCTCGCCGTTGGAAGAACATATCCCTGCGGCGACCATGACGGGGATTATCGTCTCGACGTCCACCTTCACGTCGGCCGTGGGAAGCTCTCCCGCGCCTCCGGAAAAGGCGGCCCTCGCCTGGCTCTGCGCAAGATTTGCGTCCTCCTCTCCGTGGACGAGTTTCGTGAGCTCGTACGCGAGAACCTCTTTGGCGGCGTTCATTCTCTCGTCCTCAAACTTCGTCATCTCGTCTATCTCGCCAATCGGAAGGTACGTGAGGAGCTTGAGGCATTTGTTCACGTCCGCGTCCGCTATGTTCCTCCAGTACTGGTAGAAGTCGTACGGCGACGTCTTGTCCCTGTCGAGCCACACGGCGCCCGCCTGGGTCTTTCCCATCTTCCTGCCGTCCGACGTAGTGAGAAGCGTGAAGGTCATCGCGTAGGCGGGTTTTTGCTCCTTCACCCTTATGAGGTTCGCGCCCGCCAGGATGTTTGACCACTGGTCGTCACCGCCGAGCTCGAGCTGACACCCGTATTTTCTGTACAAAACGAGGAAGTCGTACCCCTGCATGAGCATGTAGTTGAACTCGAGAAAGGAAAGCCCTCTTTCCAGTCTCGTCTCGAAGCATTTCGCACGCAGCATCTCGTTGACGGAAAAATGCACGCCTATGTCCCTCAAAAAATCTATGTAGTTAAGGCCCATAAGCCAGTCCGCGTTGTTGACGATTATCGCGGCGTTGGGTCCCTCGAAGCTCACGAAGCGGGCCATCTGCCTTTTGAAGCACTCTATGTGGTGGTTTATGGTCTCCTTCGTCATCATCTGTCGCATGTCGGTGCGCCCGGAAGGGTCTCCTATCATGGCCGTGCCCCCGCCTATGAGGATTATGGGCCTGTGCCCCGCCTCCTGCATGCGCCGCATGGCGACAAGCTGCATGAAGTGCCCGACGTGAAGCGAGTCCGCCGTAGGGTCGAATCCTATGTAGAACGAAACCTTTTCCGTGTCCAAAAGCTTGTAGAGGTCGTCCTCGTACACCGTCTGCTTTATGAATCCCCTCTCCCGGAGCGTGTCCATCACGTTGGCCATTATCTCTTCTCCCGTAAAATGTTATTTTCTTTCACCAAAAAAGATTATAAATGTTGGAAAATTTAAAAGCAAGCGAGTTACCCGTAAAGCTACTCTTTAATAAAGAATATAAATAAAATATCCTGTGGATAACTCCTTTAAAAATGTCAGCGCAGTGCACAAATCCCGAAGTTGTCCACAATTATTGTTACCCGGCGGACGTACGATTCAAACACAAATCGTGCGATGTTCACAAAAGTTATCCACAGCATTATCCACAAAATGCGGAACGTTCTCGTTTTATCCCGATTTTTTACGAACAATTAGATTTCTTATGATAAAAGATCACAAAAGTTATCCACAATCTGTTTTTTTCTGACAATTGCCGCGGGCATGTCGGACGACAAAAAGTTTGACATCTAACAATCCGGCATTTATAATAGGGATATAAACTTTCCGGGAGGGAAAACAAAATGGACGTTATAGAAACACTCAAGTCGAGAAGAAGCATCCGCGCCTTCACGGACCAACCTCTGACCGACGAACAGGTGAAGACCATAGCCGAGGTCGGCACGTACGCCGCAAGCGGGATGGGCAAACAGCCCGCGAAGATCCTCGCCATCACCAACAAGGAGCTCATAGCTCAGCTTTCCAAAATCAACGCCGGCGTCATGGGGATGAACCTCGATCCGTTCCACAACGCTCCCGCAGTGTTCGTGGTGCTCTCCGACAAGAGCCTTCCCACCTACCTCTACGACGGGACGCTCGTAATGGCGAACATGATGCACGCCGCCAACGCCCTGGGGCTCGGAAGCTGCTGGGTACACCGTGCGAAAGAGACGTACGAAAGCGCAGAGGGGAAGGAGATTCTCAAAAAGTACGGAATCGAAGGAAACTACGAAGGCATAGGCAACCTAATCGTGGGCTACCCCGCCGAGGAAAAAGAGGCCGCCCCGAGAAAAGCGGACTTCGTGACATACATCAAATAGGTAAAAGTAAGCAAAGCCTTAAAAACCGGAACGGGCAGGTTCAAAAAGCCTGCCCGCGAAAGTTTTTAAGAATCAAATCGTTTGACAAAAGTCCGCCCCTTTTTATATAATCACTCTTGTAATTTGATATGCATCATTAGTTCAATTGGATAGAGCGCCGGTCTACGGAACCGGAGGTTGGGGGTTCGAGTCTCTCATGATGCACCAGCGGCCGACCGATGAGGTCGGCATTAACGTAAAAAACAGATAAGTTATAATCGGAGATTACATTATGAAAATGAAAAAAAAGCTTTACGGCATACTTGCGTTCGTGCTTGTTGCCCTTTGCGCTTTGGGATTCGCTTTAGGATTCACGGCATGTTCCGGTAATAAGGACGACGAC
>JAJQAK010000139.1:0-8033 GCA_021203845.1 Clostridia bacterium
TGCACATCTTCGACGACGAGCAGAGGGATTTCTACGGTCTCGAAAGGCTCTGGGCAAAGGGAGAGAACGTCACGAAGTTCGAGGACTGAAGATCCGTTTATGAAAAAAACATGAAGGGGCCCGTGGGGCCTCTTTTGAATGATTAAAAAAAATGCATAGAGCGGAAGACCGACAAAAGAAGGACGACGCGGTCTTGGTTTGACTTTTCAACCGTAGCCATTATAATCAGATTTGTCGATATGTGCGGAGGATACGAGGGCATTATGGTTTTAAGCGTCAGAGTGGACAACTACATGATATACTCTCAGGACGTCGAACTGTCTTTGATTGCCGATGAAGGCGGCAGATTTGACGACAATGTGTATACGGAAAGCGGCTTAAGAGTTCTGAAATCCGCATGCGTATACGGGGCGAACAATTCGGGCAAGACGTGTCTTATCAGTGCGATAAAATCCATAAAGAACATCATACTGAACAAAGGGATTGACATTCATCGGAATCTGTACAGTAAAAGCAACGTATGCCACCTGGGGATTTCCTTCCTTAGAAACGGCAGGGCTTTCAGTTATGACTTCAAATACGCTTTTTCACATGGCGGCGGCACCCGCGGGTTTGTTTATGAGTGTTTCCGGGAACTTTGGCCCGACAAGGAGCCGGAGACAATTTTTGTGCGCGAAGCGGGAAATTGTCAGTTTAAGGCCAACAAAGACCTGGAAGCCGCGATGAAGGGTTTTTCCGTCAGCAATATTCTGATACACGTCGGGAGCGAGACGTGTTACCCGGATATTGCGGTATGCAAGGAGATATTGACTGATTTTGCAAAAAACCTCGATATTGTAGACACAGATAAGGTTCCTATAAAAAGGACAGTGTCGGCTTTGGAGAGAAATACCGTCATGGCAGACAAAATTACGGAGCTTATCAGAATGGCGGATCTCAACATTGACGATTTCAAATACATACGGTCCGGCGAGAGGGATAAAGGCGATATTGTCACGGATGAAGATTTGGACGATGACGATGATGGGAAGTACGTTCTTATTGCGAAAGATCATCTGTATTCTTTCCGTAACGGTATGCCTACGCAGAGCCTGATTTATGATTCCGCCGGCACTAACAAAATAATCGCCATGGCGGGGTATATCGTTGATGCGCTTCAAAACGGGAAAACACTTGTGATCGACGGGTTTGACAGCGGCCTGCATTTTAAATTGACGAGGGCGTTAGTGCTGCTGTTTAACAGCGACTCGAACGCCAAAGGCGGACAGATGATTTTTTCTACCCACGATGTCGCGCTACTGGACTGCGATACACTTTTCAGACAGGATCAGATTTGGTTTGTGTCAAACTGCAAAGAAATGCAGTATCTTAATTCGCTCGCCGAATTCGGGTATTCTGACGATGAGGTTTCCTCGGAGTTTGAGCTGGTTAAAAAATACAGGCGCGGCGCGCTCGGCCTCATTCCCCGACCCGATTTTCCGTCCATAGATTTTGGTGAAGGGAGAGAGAACGGCAAAGGCTGAGAAAAAATGTTGGCTGTTGGGATTCATTTCCTGGCGGTTTTTTTTCTGTTCCACTGTCGTGCTACGTCATAAATTTAATGCGTGCGGGCGGCAAATCGGTAAAATAAAAAAATTTATATTGCAACCACGTTTAAAAATATGCTATAATATTTATATACTGAAATAAGTATCAAAAGAAAAAAATTTTTTTCAAAAAAAGTAAAATGTCAATTGCCAGTTGACAACAAACGCGAAACGATGTGGTAAAATGTACCCAGACAAAAAAAATTGCCATGTCATTCGGAGGAAAACGGAATGAAATGCAGAAACTGCGGCTATGAAATTCCGACCGGCGTGAACGTCTGTCCCGCGTGCGGAGCCGACCAGACCGTCCTGGCGGAAAAAGCAGAGACGAGGGCCGCAAAAGCAAAACCCGCGGCGGCGCAAAGACCCGCTCCCGCGCCTAAGAAAGAGCCTCCCGCCGTCGCCAAGTTTTTCGGGGCGATGAAGGACGACTCGCTGTACAAATACGCTCTCGCCGTGTACAACGGCAGCGGGGTGCCCAAAGACGTCGAAATAGCGAGATACGCCTTTGAGGAGCTCGCGAAGAGGGGCGATACGAACGCGATGTACATGTTCGCTCAGATAACGCTGGACGATCCCCGTCCGGACGTGAAGACCGCCGTGTACTGGCTCAAGACCGCCGCGGCGAACGGGAACGTGCCCGCGAACAACAAAATCAACTATCTTCTGGACCAGGGGCTCGTGACTGAGGACGATCTCAAGTTCGTCGACGTCGGGGCAATCGCCGGTGCTCAGGAGTCGGGGGCGAAAGTCTTCGACATGAACAAGTTCTCGACAGTGGACCTTTTCTACATGGGCGCTTCCAAGGGATGGAGTGGCTCGGGATACATAATCTCCGACGACGGATACTTTCTGACGAACGCGCACGTCGTCACGGATGCCTCCGGGAACGCGGTGGAAAGTCTCACGGCCAAGGTGGACGGCTACTCCATACGTGCGGACGTGATATCCGTGGGGGACTACTCCCCGTTAAACCCCAATGGCGTGGACCTGGCGCTTTGCAAGCTTTCCAGTATGCAGGGTGAGATGCACCCCGTTACGTTCGCCGACGCGTCGACAGCGCACAACGGCGACACGGTCTACATAATAGGGAACTCCCTCGGGGACGGTTCCTGCATAACGAAGGGCATAATCAGCGACCGGAACAGAAAACTCGGCGGAAGGACCATGATAATGACCGACTGCGCGATAAACGGAGGAAACTCCGGTTCGCCTCTTCTCAACTCGGCGGGACAGGTCATAGGCACGATGTGCTGCCACAGGATGAGTTCGGCCGGAGGGGACGACGCTGTTCAGGGAATGAACTACGCGGTGCCCAACGGAACGGCGATCGAATTTTTGGAAGGCTGCAACCGGAAAGTGGGCGTGCACATGGTGTCAGGCGACGCGCCCGAGGGAAAAACGAAAACAATTTAGGAGTTTTATTATGAGAAAACCTGATTTTTATATTGTGGAACCCAAAGCGAAAGAAGGATACTGCACGTGGGAGATTGACCTTAACGCGCTCGCGAGAAACGCCGCAATCTCCGTGTCCGAGGGATGCCGTGCCGTGTACTACATCAACGGGGCGGAAAAGCGCACCTACACGCCGAGATCCGAGCAGCTTATTGTCAACACCAGGGCTGCCGCGAAGGAGGGCGTGGAGAGCGTCGTCGGCGTGAACGAGAAACAGCCGTTCACCATTCTGTGGGGTCTCGGGGACGTGCCCTATAAGGATGCGGAGTCCGGGATAAACACGAAGATAGGCATGCACGGCGAGTTCAAATTCACCGTCAAGGAATACGGCACTCTCATGAATTCCCTCGGAGTTCGCGACATAACCCCGGAAGACGTCAAAAAGCACATCTTCGCGAAATACAAGGAGACGCTCTCCTTTATTGTGTCGTCGGAGATAAAGGGCGCGGAGAGCTTCAGGGACCTGGCGGCCCTCCAGAAGAGGATTTCCGACAGGATCTCCAGAAACTGGGAAGACGAGCTCATGAAGATAGGCCTCGAGCTCAACACCACGGCTCTCAGCGAGGTGAAGTTCGACGATGACTTCCTTGAGAGAATAAACGGCGGAGATTACGAACCCCGGGAAAAAGAGGAGAACCCCATGGAGAAATTCGTGAGGGAGCACGAGGAAAAAGCCACGCTTGAGAGTTTTGCCGCTGAGGATACGCAGGTCACATGTCCCGTGTGCGGGAAAAAACTCGCCGCCGGCGCGAAGTTCTGCGACAAATGCGGAGCACCCATAGTAAGCGAGTAACGATAAGGAGGGAGAAGATATGTTTGCCGGAAAAAGCAGAAAACTGAAGGCCAAGATTTTAGAGGACGCGAACAGGCTCAAACTGGAGGCGAGGGAAAAATCCTCCATGTCGCCCAATTTTCAGGTCACTCTTCAAGGACTTATAGACGAACTTGAGGCCACTACGTTCGTAAAGGTCAAGGACGAGCAGCTCACGCTCAAAAATTTTCAGAGTCTCTACAACGATATCGTTTCCGCGTACAACTCCGGAAACGAGAAGCTGGCCATTACCACGTGTAACATGTTCAAAGAAAATCTCAATAAGATGACCGGCACGACATCCGTCAACACGAGAAGATCCCAGACGAAGTATTCTCCCGACCAGCTGGCGGAGCTCATCATACAGCGTCTCCAGGGCGCACAGGACAACTACGCCAGGGAGAGCGTGCGGCTCAACAAGGAGAAAGAAAAAATCGCCGAACAGCTCAGGGAGGACAGGACGAACCCCGCCATCGCGGCGAGATATCAGACGACATGCTCGAACATCACCATTCTGGACAACAAGGTAAAGTCCGTGATGGACCAGATGAATCTTTACAACAACCAGAATGTCAGAAAAGAGCTCATGAAGGCCATGCAGGACTTCACCGACGCCGAGGTTGCGGTTCTCGAAAACAAGGATACCTCCGACGAACAGCTGCAGCTCATCACGAACAAGTTCACGGCGGCGAAAGAGAGGGCAAAGGATTATGCCGAAAAGACAGGGGACGCACAGGGAGCCTTCAATCAGTCCGCGACTTCCGTAGGCAAGATAGAGCAGGGGGCGGCCACTGATTATGCGAGCGAGCTTCTGGACGGGGACAAAAAGGTGGATTACGCCTCGGTTCTTCTCGGGGACGAACCCGTGGGCGCTGCGGGAACCGCGAAAAACGAGGAACTTTTCAAGAACGTCGAGAAGGTGATGAACGGGTACAACCTCGAGGCTCTGTACTACAAGTACAAAGTGCAGGACGCGGGCGAGGAGAGAGACAAACTCGTCGCCGAGGTCAGAGAGCTTCTCAAAAAGCGCGACACCGCGTCCGAGGTGGAAAGAATGACTTTGGACGGAGACATAAGGGCCAAGAACAACCAGGTGGAAGCGCTCACGCAGAGCATAAAGAGATATCAGAGCGCGTGGAACGGCGCGACACAGAAAGCCGGCGTCGCGCAGAGGGTCATCACCGAGAAGGACATCTCCACGGCGCAGGGCTACAACCAGTTCGCGAAGGAGTTCGAGTCCAATCTCCAGGAGTACGCCATGGAGCTTTCCAGAAGGGCCGAGCAAAGGAACGTCGAGGCGGGCGACCTTGCCGCGATAACCGAGATAATCGACAGCGTGCAGCCCGACTTCGAGATGGGACTTTCCGGAACCCCCGTGGCCGAGGCCGAGGAAGACAGCAGCGCGGAGTTCGACGAGATGAAGAAAAAGTACGGAGTCTGAAAAAAAAACGGGACTTCGCTGCACGCGGTGTCCGGGCGGAAATGCCCTGGTGGCGTGCGTAAAACGGGAAAACTTTTATGAATCGTGAGTTTGTGATAAAGGCGGCCAATTCCATGAAGGAAAAGGCCGCGGAAAACGAAAGAAACGGGTTCGCGAAAAATGCCGCGAATTTCTACGACATCGCCGCGAGAAGGTTCAGCGACGCGGCGGCCTGCGACCCCGCGAACTCCCTTCAGTGGAAAGCCGAGGCGCAGACATGCGAGGCGGCCGCCAAGAGAATGAGGGCGGCCGCGGCTACGGCACCGAGACCGGACCAAACCAAACCGCGGGGCGGAGCGGCTTCCGAAACAAGGCAGAAAGGTGAAGAGGCGGCCAAGGCGGAATCAAAAGCGGAATCCGCCGCCGAGGCGGAGTCGGAAAAGCCCACGCTGGACGAGGCCATGACGAAACTCAACTCGCTGGTGGGACTCGGAAAGGTCAAAAAGCAGGTCGGCGACTGGGTGAACCAGGTCAAGGTGTTCAAGAAGAGGGAGGAGAGGAACCTCCCCGTGCCCGCCATGTCGTACCACATGGTGTTCACCGGAAACCCCGGAACCGGCAAGACCACGGTCGCGAGAATCATCGCGGACATCTATTCGGCCCTCGGCATAATCTCCAAGGGGCAGCTCGTGGAGGTGAGCCGCGGGGACCTTGTGGGCGAATACATCGGGCACACCGCCAAGAAGACCGGCGACGTCTTGGACAGCGCGATGGGAGGGGTTCTATTCGTGGACGAGGCCTATTCGCTCGTCAAGGAAGGAAACGATTTCGGACAGGAGGCGATAGACACGATACTTCTCGCGATGGAAAACCACAGGGACGACCTCGTGGTGATAGTCGCGGGATACCCTGACTTAATGAAAGGGTTCATAGACTCCAACCCCGGGCTCAAGTCGAGGTTCACGCACTACATAGAGTTCGAGGACTACGACGGGGACGAGCTGTACAGAATCTTCATGTCGCTCTGCGACGGAGACAAATACGTGCTCGAGCCGGAGACGGAGGAAAAGCTCAAAGAGTACTTCAAGAGGTACTACGAAACGAGAGACAGGAACTTCGGCAACGCGAGAGACGTGAGGAACCACTTCAACGAGGCAGTGTCGGCGCAGTGCTCGCGCATAGCGGAGATAGACGACCCGACGTACGAGGAGATGACGCTTCTTCGCGCGGAAGACATGCCTTTCCTCGGGGCAGACGAATAAGACAGACGGAGACAACACAATGGCCAAAAACAAGAAAAGCCCGCAGGAGCTGGAAGAGGAGCGCTCGGCGCGTCTCCAGACCACGCTCGACAACATGAACACGCAGCTCATCAAGCTCGACAAGATCAAGAAGACTTACGCGTCAAAGGCCGCGGAGGCGGAGGCGAGGGGCCTGGAAACCCAGAAACAGCAGGCGAGGAGTCTTCTCAAAAAGACCATGCAGCAGGAGAAGCAGATATACGGGATGGTGATGTCCATAGAACTCGCCGTGCAGACCAAGGAACTCTCGTCGATATCCGAGGCGTTTCTTCAATGCATGGACGACATCTCCGCGGATCTTTCGACGAACACCGGCAAAGTGAACGTCAAGAAGGTTCAAAACCAGTTCATGAAGGCCGGATACGCACAGAAACAGCAGGAGGAGAGGCTCAACCAGATGCTCGACACCGGGGATTACGCCCTTCTCGGCGAGATGGGCGCGGACGAGGCCACCGAGTTCGACGACGACGTCGACGCGATGATAAGGGACGCGGCGAAGGCCGTCCCCGGCGGGATAACCGGCACCAACAAAAACAGGTTTTAATCCGTCCCGGGAAGGAGTGAGACGATGTCATCATACAGGCAGTATAAAAAAGAATACAACAAGAGAAAGATTCAGGCGGACAAGGACAGGAAGGAAAAGAACGCCATACGCGCAATGGAAAAAGCTTCGTCCCAGTTCGCCGAGAGAAAGACGCAGTATCTCGAGGACGCCAAGAACGCCTACAAAGAGGGCGACAAGGCGGCGTACGAGAAGTACATCTCCCTCGTCAAAAACATAATGTTCCAGAAAGCCCAGATAGACGACATGCTCACCAATTACAAGATGGCGAGAGACCTTCGCGACATGGGCAGAATCCGAACCGAATATTCCGAGACGCTCGACAACGTCATGTCCGAGGTGGCGGAGCTGAGCGAAGGGCTCAACTTCAAGAAGTCGGAGAAGATTTTCGAGAGAGGGATATATTCCAATCAGAACGCCGCGGAAAAGCTTCAGCAGATGCTCGACATGAACGGCTCGCAGTTTTCCAACTACGCGGACACCGTGTCGGACGTCAGGGACTCCGACCTCAAGAAAATAATAGAGGCCGAGGCGAAAAAAGACGACGCCGACATAGACGCCGCTCTTTCGGAATTCGAGGCGGAGCTGGGAAAGATAAAGCCCGCCGAGTCACAAAAAGAGGTCGTTTCGGGGCCCACGAGGTCCATGCCGGGCTTCGAGGAGTTTGACGATATTCCCGCGCCTTCCGCGCCGCATAATTTCTCCGAGCCGCCCGTCGCGGAGGAACCTCCCAGACCGGAGAAAAAAACATCGAACCCGGAAGATGAGCTTCTTTCCGGAAACAGCGACAGGATCACAAACAACTTCGGCTTCGACTGGGACTCGCTTCCCGTCACGCGCTTTGACGACATCGCGGGGCTCGACGCGGTGAAGCAGGAGGTAAAGGAGAAAGTCCTCA
>JAJQAK010000139.1:8133-21711 GCA_021203845.1 Clostridia bacterium
GACGACATCGCGGGGCTCGACGCGGTGAAGCAGGAGGTAAAGGAGAAAGTCCTCATACCTTTGGAACACCCCGAGATATTCGAGGGCTTCGGCATACAGCACGGCGGCGGGATGCTTCTCTACGGGCCTCCCGGAACCGGCAAGACTATGATAGCGGCCGCCATAGCCAACGAGATAGGCGCGAAATTCTGCTCCGTCAAGCCTTCCGACCTCCTTCAGCAGGGCGTGGGAAACACGGAGAAGGCGACAAGGGAGCTATTCGCCCAGGCGCGCTCCTTCCCTTGTGCGGTCGTGTACTTCGACGAGATGGACTCTCTGACGCCCAAGACGACGCGTTCGCAGATATCGAAGCAGCTCCGTTCGGAGCTTTTGGCGCAGCTTCAGGGGATGGAGTCGTACGGCAAGGACACGGGGAACATACTCTTTCTCATAGCCGCGACGAACAAACCCTGGGAGATAGACAGCGCCTTTCTCCGTCCCGGGAGATTCGGGACCCGTATCTACGTCGGACTTCCCGACGACGACGCGAGACGTTACATGATAGAACACGCCCTCGACAAAATAAGGAAAGAGGGGATAGTCGAGATAGACGACGGCATAGACGTGGACGAGCTCGTTGACAGGACGAACACGTACAACGGCTCGGACATCACGAACCTTCTCAACAAGGCGAGAACGGTCGCGGCATTAAGATGCGTGAGCTCGGACGAGAAAAACATCACGGCCGAGGATTTCGAGAAGGCGTTCGAGACCGTGCACTCCACGGTGCAGGTCGACGACATAGCCAAGCTTAACGACTGGAGGAACGAGAACTTTTAGCCTATGGCAGGGACAAACAAATACTTCCTGGAAAAATACAAAGAATCGTACGCGAAATCCGCCGAGGCGAAAAACAACGGGGATTACACGGAGTCCGCGCGTCTCATGAAGGAGGCGGCGTTCTATCTGACCCAGGCCAACAAGGACGTCACGGGGGAGGAGAACGAGACAAACAAACAGAGGATATCCCGCATGATGGAGATCTCCGACTCCCTTCTTTTGAAGGCGCAGGAGATGAAAAAGGCCGCGCCCAAGGCGAGGGCCGCGGGAAGCGGAGCCTCCGCGGCCGCGCAGACCGGCACTGATTCCGGGAAATCCTTCTATTCGCTCATAGACGCGGACAGCATAGACGTGACCTTCGACGACGTCATAGGCCTCGAGGAGGCCAAGAAGACCGTGAGGGACTACGTCATAAATCCCAAGCTATACCCGGAGCAGTACAACTACAAGTTCATGCAGAACAAGGGGATACTTCTGGAGGGGCCTCCGGGAACCGGCAAAACGACGTTTGCAAAGGCCGTGGCGCACGAGATACGTCAGCCGTTCGCGCTCGTGAACGTGTCTTCGCTCGTGGACTGCTACGTCGGTGAGACGTCCAAGCATATCGACGAGCTCTTTGCGGTTCTCCGCGACTACTCCGCCCAGAATAGCTGCGGTATGACGGTCTTTTTCGACGAGTTCGACGAAATAGCGAAAAAGCGCGGTTCTGAGGACAAAGGCTCCGAGGCGGCCGTGCCGGCACTTTTGAGAAACCTCGACGGCGTCATCTCCAACAACGACTTCCTCGTCATAGCGAACACGAACTGCATGAGCGCCCTCGACCCCGCGATACTGGACAGGTTCAGAAGAAGGATAAACATTCCGCTTCCGGGATACGAGGGAAGACTGTCGCTTTTCAAATCCAAGACACGCGACATTGAGGACGACATCGTGTCGAGGCTCGACTGGGACAGGATGGTGGACATGGCGGAAGGCATGAGCGGGCGTGACATAACGTTCATCTGCGACGACTTCAAATACGAACTCGGCGGCATGAAGGCGGGACTCACGGGGAAAAGCGACGTGAACGAAATTCTGGCGACATGCATAGAAAGGCGCCGCAACGGCTGACGGCCGGCGTAAATCAAACGATGAAGGGGAGGAGACAATGGAAAAAGAAAAACTTTTAAAGGACGTGCAGGAATATCTGAGACAAAACCGAGGCGAAATTTCCTCCGTGACGGACGAGGAGAGACGCGAAACGGGAGAAAGAGGGCTGAGCGTTCTCATGTCGCTGGCTTCAAAGAACTCAGCCGACGGGACATACGAGAAACTTCGCGCCTTTTCGGAAGAAAGCGAGGCGCAGCACAACAAGCTCGTCGAGTTCTGCTATGAAAAAACCCGCGAATCGAGCTTTTTAGCGAACATGGCCGGGCCCCTCGGCATGAATGCGGAATCCTCAATTTTGGACGGCTTTATTTACAAAGCATTTCCGGACGAAGCACGGCAGATTTCTGTCAAGGACACGGACAGGCTTCTCAAAGGAGCCATGGAGTATGTAGGTAAGCACATGAAAGATCCCAAACCCTGCGACGTTATAGTCGAAATCATGGAGAGTCACAATCTAAAAGCCTCAGACGTATACGGAAGGGCACAGCTAAGCAGACAGGCTTTTTCCAAAATCATCGCCGCCAACTCCAAGGTCACTCCCAAAAAGACGACGCTCTGGTGCATAATCATGGGCCTAAAGTGCGACATAATGGAGGCGGACAGGATTCTCAACAGCGGCGGATACATCCGCTGCAGCGAACAGGACCGCGTGCTGGAGTATTTCATTGACAACGACGTGTATGACCTCGTGACGGCGAACTTCATTCTTGACGGCATGGGGCTGCCGCTTCTCACAACCGAGTCGGTTGAGAAGGGCGGCAAATTCGGAAACTGACCGGAAGAGCCCGAGGGGTGTCTTTCGGGGGCACGGACAAGTCTTTCGAAGAACACACATGACGGATATCGCCGCGATCGGCGGGAACGAATTCCCGGCGGTCGTTTTTTTTGCAAAAAAAATTTCCAAAAAACTTCATTTGTCAACTGGCAGTTGACCAAAACCGAAAAACAAAGGTTTATAATGTAGGAGTAAAAGAAATCCGCATGGACCGGAGGTCTTTTCACAAGAGTTCACAAGGCACATATTTTAAGGAAATCACACAAAAGAGGAGGAATTAAAACATTTCATGAACGACTACATCAGATTAAAACTTATCGGCGACTTTGAATTTCTCTCCGTCGTGCTGCCTTTGGCAGACGACGAAAAGAGACTTTTCGACGACATGGCGAGAATTTACCGTGTCGCCGAAAGGGACGCGGAAATCCTGTACGCGCTCTGCTCGCACCCCAGCGTCCGGGAAATCAGGACGAGACTCGACTTCGGGTCGTATCACTGGGCGTCGGATTCTCTGAATGCTCCGGCCACGGACGTGGACGACGTCATACGCGCACGCGGCGAGGCAATCGTCTACGCGACGCGTAAAAAGCTCGTGAAGAGCACGGCGGTGACGCCCGCGGAGCGCTACAGAAACCTCGGTGAGACGGCTTCGGAAGGAAACGTTCGCGCGCTGTACGCCCTCGGTGTCGCGAAGAGCGGCGGTTACGGAACGGATGCGGACAGAAAACTTGCGATGACGTGTCTGAGAAAAGCCGCGCGCTGGAACTTCGCGGCGGCGGCGGTATTCCTTATGTCCTATGACGAGAAAAACGCGGGCGAATATGCCTCCGCGCTTTACGGCTCCGCCGACGCCTCGTGCAAAGGGCAAATAGGCGGGTTCATATCGGAATGCGGACTCAAACCCGCGGAGGATAGAAGGGCGGAGATGCTGGGCGCCATGTTTTCCGCAAAGGACCTTGAGCCCGACGTGATAAACCCTTCCGTCGCCAAAATCCTTTATTCCGAAATTTTGAGCGAGACAAGCAAAACGTGCGCACTCTTTTCTCAGAGAAAGGAGGTGCTCGCGGCGGTGGCCGGCATACCGGACAGGCTCCCCCGCGCGGAGCTTTGCGATGTGAAGGTGTCGGCTCCCCTGTCAAGGGATGGCGACGGGAAAAAACTCGAGAGGATGCTCCGGGGGTTCGGAAACGCCTCCGACGAAAACTACAGACCCGTGATGATATGCTCGGACGAAGCGTACGTGAGGGACGCTTACGCGGCGTCGCTCAAGGGGGTGCTAGGGAATTGCAACGTTTTGAACGTTGACGCTGGAAAGACAGGAGACGAGTTCTTCGAGATGACACAAAAAAACATAGTCATATCCAATCTGACTTCCAAAAAGCCGAACGTCGTCCTGTTTAAGGTGCAAGGAAACGTGTCGCCGGTGAAAATGGGTTTCATAAAAAGATTCCTCGACACGTCGATGAGGTCCAATCTGAACTTTTTCATGTTCGTCGGCGTGACGGTGAATCTCGCGAACGTCGTGCCGGTGGTGCTTTCCGACAGAAAATGCGCGGAGGAACTTAGGGAGTGCTGTGTGACGATAAGCCCGGAGAACACAACGAAAGACGAGCGGACGCATGTGATAAGCAGGTCGTGCGCGGACACGTCCCTTCTCTACGGCATGGAGTGCATGGAGCTGGAAGAAGACGCACTGCGGTATCTTTCCGGCTGCGATCTGGACGCCGTGCTGTCGCGTCTCGCGCGAATGGTGTGCGCCACGGAAGACGGCGACAAAATATCGGTTGACACCGCGATGAGAGAGATGCGGGGGACGGTTTCCGTGCCCCTGGGATTCATGGAAAGCGACAGGAGGTAAAAAATACAATGGATGAAAGAATTTTTGAAGGACACGAGAACACCAAACTTCTCAGCTACGGGGAGCTCGACCCTAAAGAGCACAGCGTCGTAAAGTTTTCGGAGCTCGGGGATTATGATGGCGAGGGGGTCCTCAAGGGATGCTTCAGAGACGCGAACGGGGAGCTTACGCAGCTCTATTCCGACTGCGGGAGCCATGTGGGCGTGATAGCGGCGACGAGGCTCGGAAAGACCACGTCCTACGTCATTCCCGCCATAATATCCTACGCCAAGATGAAAAACCGCAGGTCCATGATAATCTCCGACCCCAAGGGGGAGCTCTACAGAAAGACCGCGAACTTTCTTAAAGAGCGCGGATACACCGTGCGCCTTCTGAACTTCAGGGACTACGCCCATACCGAGTTCTGGAACCCTCTCACTCCGATATACAGAAAGTACAGAAAAGCGCAGGAGCTCTTTTCGGAGGTGGACCTTGCGGAAGTCATGCCGGGCGTGTTCGCACATAAGTTCAGAGGAAGGCTGTATTCGGACGAGGAGGAATTCCGCCGCGATTTCGGAAACCGTTACAGACTCGAGATGTATGAGGTGGAGAACGAAATCGACGCGGTGGCGAGACTCTACATCACTACCGTGGACACGAGGGATCCCACATGGGAGGACGGGGCGAGGGAGCTTCTCAAGGCATTTCTCTTCGCCATGCTGGAGGACAGCGACCTCAAAGAAAACCCCGTGACCGAGGACACGTACTCCATGGACACGATATTCACGATTCTTTCGACGTTCACGAATTACGGAGAGTCCGACGTTGACAAGGGATACTTCACCCACCGCGGCGACAAGTCTCGGGCGTACAGGCTCGCGAAGGACATCATCCTCTCGACGTCCAAGCCCACAGCCTCCAGCTACGTCACGACGTTCCAGTCGAAACTTTCCGCGTTCACGGACGTCGTCACCAGAAAAATAACTTCGTGCAACTCGTTCGACTTGTCCAAACTCGCGGACGAGGGCCCGGTCGCGATATTTCTCTCCTATAGGGACGAGCTCAAGATACACTTCGAGACGATAACCCTCTTCGTCAAAGACGCGTACAGATCGCTCATCGACGGCGCCATGAAACGGCCGGGCGGGAGGCTGGAAACCCCGTTCTGCTTCATGCTTGACGAGTTCGGAAACTTCGCGCGGATTCAGGATTTCGACACGGTCATCACGGCGTGCGCCGGGAGAAACATCTGGTTCACGCTCATCATGCAGTCCTACGCGCAGCTGGAGTCCGTGTACGAAAACGTGGCGCAGATAGTCAAGGACAACCTCAACGTCCACATCTTCATGGGCAGCAACAACACGGCGACTCTCGAGGAATTTTCCAGGGAGTGCGGACAGTACACGCGCGTGTCGCCGCTGTCGTACATGAACAGCAGGGAGTCGGAACCGGAAAGAGTGGAGATTGAGACCGTGAGTCTCATGCCGAAAAGCCGTCTCGCGCACTTTGCCGAAGGGGAATGCACCATCACCGAGGCGAACTGCGGTTACGTCCTTTTGTCCAAACTCGAGAGATATTTCAAATGCCCGGAACTCATGCCCTGCGAGGACGCCGACGACTCTAAGTACGCGAGCGCGGTTTCTCCGACGGATGACAGGTACATTTACAGTTACACCCCGGTATGGAAGAACACGGTGATGTAGGGAGGCGCCATGGACAGAAAACTTTTGGAAAAAACGGGCAAATACATCATGGGGAAGGGTGAGTTCTCCGTTCCCTGCATGCAGCACGACCTCGGAATTTCGTTCAAGGACGTGTATGAGGCGACCGGGTATTTCATGGACGAGCGGATGATAAGGCACGTCGGGGGATGCATGTATTCATGCGGTTTCGACGGGGCCTCTCTCGAAAGACACCTGTCGTCAACGTTCGACAGGCGTGCGGACGGGATGTTCGACGCGATGTACGAAAAGAGAATGAACGAGTTTCTCGACAGTTACATGAACGAGTTGCAGGAATCTTCGCAAGAGGAATACTTCGGCGAATATGACGAAGAAGACGGTGCCGACGCCAAATGCGACCCCGTCTTCGGCGAGGAGTACTACGACGAAGATGAGCTTAGAGAGATGTTCGGCGCCGATTTCCGTATCGAGGACTTACCGGAAGAGTTCGCCGACGTGCCTTTGTCGGAGGACGGTGAGTTTCCCAAATCGTTCGAGGAGGCCCGTGCGAATCTCGGTGACGTTTTCGAGTGTCTTGAGACATATATGCGAAGGGAAACATCGGGACGCGAACTTCTCGAGTTCGAAAAGATCAGAAACGAGTTCGCGAGGATTCGCGACGAGGACGGATTCGTCGATTTCATGGAAAAGCACTATGAGTATATTTCGCGTCTCGTGGCGCGTCAGAAATACGGCGGCGAGGAGTGAAAAAGACGGATCCGCGTAAGTATCCGCCGTTCGGTAAGGCGGAAGGCGCTTTCGTCCGAAAGCGTAAGCGATGAAAAATGCAAGTCGCCGTAAACCGGAAAAAATCCGGCGTCACGCACTTGTATTTTTCGCCGAAATCGCTATAATTGGATATGGAAAGAAATAATTTTCGTTGCGGGTGATGACGTGGATTCTTTTCTTTATCAGTGCGCCGGCTGCGGGGGCGAGCTTAAAGACGTGTCGCCGACCGAGTGCGAGTGCATGTACTGCGGAAAAAAATACAGAAGGCAGACGGTCGACGACTACGGGAAACGCGTCATGGAAGCTCTCGGTAAGTCCAAGGCCGAGAAGGTCGCACAGGTCCGGCGCGAGCTTTGGACGGAGATTCATGCGGAAAGGCCGAACGGGAAGAACATATCGGACCTGTCGCGGCAGCTTAAGGGCTACATCCCGGACGACTATCTCGCACTTTTTTGCGACGCCGTGACGAGCGGCGGGAGAAAGCTCAACGACTTTCTCATCTCCTCCGAGGCGGAGGGCGCCGCGGAGTACGGCGACGTCACGCTTCCGTTTCTTTTCCGCACCATGCAGGCCGACAACATCAACGCCGCGGGCGTCTATCTCGAAAGACTCGTGTCCTCCGACCCGAAGAAATTCGGGGGATATTCGGAGCTTTACGAAAAATCATGCGAAAAGCTCAAGTCCGGGCTTTACGAGATAGCCATTCCGAGGGACGTCTTTTTAGCGTATTCCGGAGAGGACATGAGCGAGGTCGTGGAGCTTTGCGACTATCTCGAGTCGCACGGGGTGACGTGCTTTCTCGCGCTCAGAAATTTAAGACACGGCGCGAGGGCCGCGGACGACTACAGGAAAACGCTCGAGTCCGCCATGGACAACTGCAGGGTGTTCGTCTTCGTCTCTTCCGTGAATTCCAGGAATCTCGCCTGCGAGGCGCTGACGTACGAGCTTCCGTACGTGAAGTCCAAGGATCTCGAGAGCGCGCCCGCGCTGTACAAACACGCGTACGAGCATCTACCCTTGGAATACAAGATGCCGAGGGTGGAGTACCTTCTCGACAGCTACAACGGGGACGTGGCCGAGACCATATCCAAGGAGTTTTTCGCGGGCGTGGAGTGGTGTACGACGAAGGAGGCTGTGGGAAGGAGGGTTGTGAAATACCTCACGACGGCTCCTTCGGCGAAAAAGAGCGAAGAAGCACCGTCACAGGCTAAAAAAGTCGAGACAAAGCCCGCTCCGCAAAAGGACGAGTTTCAGATAAAGGACGGGACTCTTATAAAATATAACGGAAGCGACGCCGCCGTCACGGTCCCTTCCGGGGTCACGAGCATAGGCTCGAGGGCGTTCTACGGCAATCCGTTCCTCACGACGGTGATCATGCCGAATTCCGTGACGGTGATAGGTTATGAGGCGTTCGCCGGGTGCACGCGGCTCATATCCGTCAAGATGCCCAAAAACCTGATGTGCATAGACGGAAGGGCCTTCGCGGACTGCGTGTCGCTCGCGGAGATAGGGATACCTGCGAGCGTCGCTGACATGGGTAAGGGCGTCTTTTCCGGAGACGCGTCGATGAGGTGCATATACTTCGGGGCGGCGTCGAAACCGAGGGCGTGGAACAACATGTGGTGCCAGTGTCACACCAATATGGTGTGGGGCGTCAAAATCTGATCGCAAGACAAGGAGACCGAAGTCATGGCAAGTTCTAAAAAGGAAATGGAAAAAAAGAGGCTCGTCAAGGAGACCATATCCTCGATGACGAAGCAGATTGAAAAGCTCGAGGACCAGAAGGAGCTCTACATCGAAAAAGGCAAGGAGGCCAAGGCGAAGGGCCTCACGAACCAGTACGAGCTCGCGCTTTCCGGACTCAAGATGACCATAACTCAGATCCGCAGGATGGAGGAGATGAAACTGAACTTCGAGATAACCTCCCAGATGCGGGACATGTCCCAGATGACCGTGGACTTTCTCAAAGGCATGGGGTCCCTTTCCCGCGAGATGTCGAAGCTCACGAACGAGAAGACCTTCCTCAAGGTTCAGAAGGAGTTCACCGACGCGATGACGGGTGTCGAGACGCAGATGGCCGACATGGACGCGTTCATGAGCGACACGAGCTCGGCGTTCAAAAGAAATTCCGCGATGAGTCCCGAGGACACGAAGGCCGCGGAGAGGATGATAGACGCGCCTTCCGGGGAAGAACTCGACGACGAGATAGAAAAGGAGTTCGAAGAACTCAAAAAGCTCATGGGCTGACGGCGAGGCAACAAAAAAAGTCGGTTAATTTTAACCGGCTTAAATTCTTTTTGCGGATTTTCTTGTTTCAGATGACGCCCCTCTGGACTTCCTGGATGGCGTTTTTGAGGAAATATTCGGCCGTGCTTCCCGGGCGTATCGCCTCGAGAGCCTCGTCGAAGGTGAACCATCTGACTTCTTCCAGCTCCGCGGGGTTTATCACGGCGTCCCCGTTTTCCGCTATGATGATGTAGTTGAACATCAGGACGTTTTTGCTCTCCACATAGCGGCTGTAGGTGTATCTGAATTTGACGACGTTGAGTTTCGTCTCTTCCTTGAACTCTCTCGACACGGTCTTTTCCGCCGTCTCGCCCTTCTTGATGTATCCGGCGAACAGGACGAAATCGTCTTCGCCCGCGTTTTTCGCGAGAAGTATCCTGTCCTTGGTTCTGTTGAACGGTACCATGCTCACCGCCGAGTACGCCTGGGCGAATCTGTACTCGTTACATTTCTGGCAAAAGGGAACCAGACCTTCGTCGGCCCTGAAGACAAGCTGCAGTTTTTCTCCGCATTCGATGCAATACATATCGTCACTTCCTTGAATCGCATTTTTGCCATTATATAGCAAAGAAAAACAAATTTCAATCATATTTTCTGAATAAAATCAAAGTTTCGCCGTTTTTTCGCACGTGAGACGGCGAGTCGCTTTATTTCATTGACTCGAATCGCCGTTTTTCTGTATAATTCGGATAGATTTTGCGAGAGGTCGGACTCATGCGCACGAGAACAAAGTTCGTTAAAAAAACAATGATTTTCCTGGCCGCCGCCGTATGCGCGCTTGCGCTGGTTTTTTCCGGCTGTTCCTCGAGGGACGGCGTGGACGGCAAGAACGGAAGGGACTTCGACATATATCAGATATACGAGGCTTACGTTTCCGAAACGGAGGCCATGGGTGATACTCCGCTCACATTTTTGGAGTTCATTAACAGCTATCTCGACGTGGAGTACACGGCATCCGAACTTGACGAGGTTTTGTCCGTGCAGGCGGCGATAAACAGGTCTCTCCTGTCCTGCGTCTCCGTCACGGCGGCCTTTTCGGGAACCAGCGCGACCAATGCAACTCGCACGATAACCTCCGCGAGCGCGGGCTCGGGAGTCATAGTAGACATAGACAGAGACGCCGGGGACGCCTACGTCGTGACAAACTGCCACGTCGTGTACAATGAGGACCTGGCAGGGAAATACGCCACCTGCGTCCACGTCGCGCTGTACGGCCAGGAAGATTACATGTACGCGGAGCGCACCACGAACCGGACAGCCGATGAAACCACCATAGACATAGAGGGCGGAATTGAGGCAAAAATAGTTGCCGCGGCACCTTCGTACGATCTCGCGCTTCTCAAGGTCACGGGGAGCGAAGACATAAAAAACAGCAACGCGACGGCCGCAAAGTTCGTCGACGACGACGTGACAGACATGGGCCAGAGGGTCTACGCGATAGGAAACCCCGGAGGGTACGGAATGTCCGTGACCGAGGGGATAGTGAGCAAGGACTCGGAATACATAGGGATAAACTTCGACTCGAACGAAAACCTCGTACTTTACTACAGAGTTCTCAGGACCGACACCGCCTTGAACTCCGGAAACTCCGGAGGGGGGCTTTTCAACTCGGAAGGTAAGCTCGTGGGAATCGTCAACTCCAAGTCGAGCGACGATTACGAGGGCGTAAGTTACGCCATTCCCGCGGGCACCGCGAGAAGAGTCGTCGAGTCCATGATGGACTCGGAGGGCTCCAGTATGCAGGTCGGAATCTCAAAACCGGTATACGGCGTGGAACTCGACGCGGACCCGCTTCCGTCGTACGTCGACGAGAACGGTAATACGCAGAAGAGAGAGGCGGTGTACGTAGTCAACTACGACAGAAACGGTCTCGGAAAAGACTTTGAGACTAACGACGTCATAAAGCACATCACGATAACGTCGTCCGATGGCGTCGTCAAAGAGGATCTCGACATAGAAAGACTTTACATGGTTTCCGACGCGCTTATATCCGTCCGCGTGGGGGACGAGGTGACTTTCACCGTGAGCCGTGACAACGAAGAAGTGCCCATATCGCACACCATGACGCGTTCGGAGATATATTCCGGTTCCAGGTGGGAGGAATACGCTAAAAAGATGGAATACGATCTCCTGTTCTGTTTCTAGGACCGCGTGTTCGGGACAGAGAAAAATATACGGGGACGACGCGGTCCTCGTTTTTTTTGCGTTTTTTTTCGCCGAATGTGAGAAACTAAAAAAATATGTAAGGTTTTTTCATTTCGCTATTGCTATTTGGTGGTTTCGGCTGTATAATTTATAAGATATGAGTTTGCGTAGGTTTTGCGCAAAAAATAAAACCAGAAATCAAAACAGGGGGATTTTTCTAAATGAAAAACGTAATTGTTGGTCAGTCTGGCGGCCCCACATCCGTCATCAACTCGAGCCTTCTGGGCGTTTTCCAGACGGCGAAGGACAGAGGTGCCGACATAGTCTACGGAATGGTCCACGGCATCAAAGGTCTTTTGGACGAGGACATAATCGATCTTTCCAAAGAGATCAGAAATGAGCTCGACATGGACCTTCTCAAGAGAACGCCTTCTTCGTTCCTTGGCTCCTGCCGTTACAAACTGCCCGATCTCGAGGGAAACGAAAAGACTTACGAGAAGATTTTCGCCATCCTCAAGAAGTATGAGATATACGCATTCTTCTACATCGGCGGCAACGACTCCATGGACACAATCATGAAACTCGCCGACTACGGCAAGAAGATTAAGAGTCCCATACGTTTCATGGGTGTTCCCAAGACCATAGACAACGACCTCATGATTACCGACCATACTCCCGGATTCGGCAGCGCGGCAAAGTACATCGCCGCAACGATGAAGGAAGTCATCCGTGACGGTCTCGTATACGACTACCCCGTCGTATCGGTGGTGGAGGTCATGGGACGTAACGCAGGCTGGCTGACATCCGCGGCCGCTCTCGCGAAGGGCGACGACTGCGAAGGCGTCGACATGATATTCCTTCCGGAGAGAGTGTTCGACATAGACTACTTCCTCAAAAAAGTGGGTGAACTTCTCAAGCAGGACCGCTCCATAGTGATAGCCGTATCGGAAGGCGTCAAAGTAGCGGACGGAAGGTATGTCTGCGAGCTCGCCGACCACGTCGACTACGTCGACATGTTCGGTCACAAACAGCTGGCCGGTACGGCGAGGTTCCTTGCGGGCGAGGTCGCAAAGAAGTACGGATGCAAGACGAGAGCCATAGAGCTTTCCTCGCTCCAAAGATGTGCGGCACACGTCATGGCCCGTGTGGACATGACGGAGGCGTTCAACGTAGGCGGCGCGGCTGTTAAGTACGCGTTCGACGCGGACGAGAAGACCGGCGAAGGGATGACTGGCATGGTCGTAACCCTTAAGAGAGTCCTCGACGATCCGTACATCTGCATCACGGAACCCGCGGATGTTCACGAAATCGCGGACATCGAGAAGAAGGTGCCCGATGAATGGATTACGAAGGACGGGACTTACGTCACGGACGACCTCGTTCATTACATCCATCCCCTTATCCAGGCCGAGATCATACCTCTTTGGGTAAACGGACTTCCTCATCACATCAAGAGAGGACATACGGACTGAATCAAAAAGAAAGGTTAAATCTGCCCCGTCGGGAAAAATCCCGGCGGGGTGCTTTAGTTATATTTAACTTTTACACTGCTATACAAGAATTTATTACACGCATACCCTAAAGAGACTCCGTTTTTGACAAATGGCGGTAAAATTTTATTGCTAAACCACGATTTCACGTGTATAATATTTTTATGCGCCTTGAGTGTGAAACAGATTTTCTTTCGGGGAAACATATGAGGAAAAGCTTGACGAAAACAAAAATTGCTTGCGTGGCCACATGTGCCGTTCTCTGTGCCGGAATCGTCGTGACGGCGGCTTCCTGCGGAGTCCGCAACAAGATAAAACTGGATGCGGACGACGGCAACGCGATAAATGATTCCAACGGCGGTTTCGTTGTGGAAACGAACGACTATATTTACTACATCAACGGAATAGAGTACGACCGCGACGAGAACAGGTACGGAAATGTCGAGAAAGGGGCTCTCATGAGAATCTCGAGAGACGATTTTTCCGCACGCAATTACAGCAACGTGGAAACCGTGGTGCCTCAGAACATCTTCACGTACGATTACAACGCCGGCATCTACATTTACGACGGATACGTTTATTACTGCACTCCTTCCACGGACAGAAACAGCGACGGCGAAATTTTGT
>JAJQAK010000018.1 GCA_021203845.1 Clostridia bacterium
TAACGGGTCCGGGCCTCAGCATCGTGTATTCCTTGAACATGTTGAGCGCGGAATGAGTGCCGTATTTTTTTATGGGGAGAATCCCCGTCATGTACGCGAGCGCGACGTACTCCTTTCCTTTCAACATCGATTCAAGGAAATTCAGATACGCCTTCTGTCCCTCGACATCGTCCTTTCTGTTGCGGAATATCGCATCCCATTCGTCAATTATGAAAACAAAAGGAATATCTGTAGTTTTGTATACGGTGTTGAGATAGTCGGAGAATTTATCGGTGGGATCCGGTACGATATCGGGATATTCATCCATAATCTCCGCCGCGAGCCTCGTTTGCAAATCATCCAATACGGAAAAAACAGATGCGTCATACCGGCATGATTTCATGTAAGAGGAGATGTCCACGTGTATGACGTTGTACTTGTTGATGTGTGTGTCGTAATCCTCGCATTTGGATACCTCGCGCCCGTCGAACATGGCATGAGAATCGCACCCGCGGACGTAATACGCCGTGAGCATGTCGGCGGCAAAAGACTTCCCGAACCGCCTCGGACGGGACACGCACATATATTTGAAGACGTCGTCCCCGATTACCGAATTGGTGTAATCTATGAGACCGCTTTTATCAACGTAATATTTGCTTTTGAAATGCCCCTTGAACAATCCGTTTCCGGCATTAAAATACGCCCTTATCATGCCGTGTCTCCTTTTTCACCCTGTAATTATAACACGACGCACGAAAAAAAAGCAACATCAATATCGAATTTCTCATGGGGGTACAAATTATCAAGCCTTCAAAAACACGATGTCCGGACGCAAACAGACTTTCCCCCACAAAAACGGCGGGGTTCCGCCGTCCCGCCCGTGTTGTTTTCTGATTTCTGTATTTTACCGTTTTCCCAAGGAGAACGACGCTCAGACAAAATCCCGAACACACGCACCGAACATCTCTCATATAGCCCATACGGGAATCACCAGGGTGTCCCCGTCGAGCGCGGAAAGAGAGTCGCTCATGCACACGACCGCTCCGAGACCCGTCGGGACGGACGACTTGCGGAGCACGGAAAAATTCGAGATCATGGACGGCGCGGGCACTGTGTTTTTCTTGATTTCAATCGGGTGGAGCATGCCTCCGTCCTCCAGTACGAGGTCTATCTCCCTGTTCTGAACGTCCCTGTAATAATACATGTGGCACACCTTCCCGGAGTTCACGTACGTTTTCCTTATCTCCGAAACGACGTAGTTTTCCAAGGCGGCGCCGGCGAATGTGCTCCCCTCCATGATTTTCGGCGACGACTGGTTCGTGAGGAACGAAGCGACCCCCGTGTCGAAGAAATACATTTTTTTCTGTTTCACCGTGCGAGCTAGAAGATTGTTCGAGTACGGGGTCAGATAGAATATTATTCCCGACTTTTCCAGCACCTCGAGCCATCTTCTCGCGGTGTCGTCGCTCACGCCGACGTCTGACGCCAGGGAATGCACGTTGAGCGTCTGTCCTATCCGGCATGCCGCCGCGCACACGAAGTCAAAGAATCGCTCGGGACTCACGCCCGGGATTTCCTCCCTCACGTCTCTGTCGAGATAAAGACCCGTGTATCCCGTGTAGAAGATGTCCCTGTCCTCCGCGCCGTCGCGTATATATCCCGGAAGCGAGCCGTCGAAAATTCTTTTGAAAATCTCGTCGGTGTCGGCCCTCTTTCTCGACTTGACCCTTTCCGCCACACCGTCTCTGTCTCCGAGAGAAAAAGGCACGTTGGGCGCGCATCCGTAGATTTCGTTCTGCGAAAGGCCGCTCATGCTGAGAAGCGCGACCCTCCCGGCCATTGACTCGCCGGCAAGTCTCATGAGCCTCATGCTCTGCGAGCCCGTGAGCCAGAAACTTCCCGGAGGCGCGCCTTCGTCAATAGCCATTTTGACGTACGAAAAAAGCTCGGGCGCATACTGGACTTCGTCGACGAGAAGCGGAAGAGCGTGCACGGACAGAAAACGCGCGGGATCGTTTTTTGCGAGAGCCCTCTCCGCGTAGTTGTCAAGCGTCACGACTTCGCGCTCCTCCCCCATAATGTGTCTCAGCATCGTGGATTTTCCGACCTGTCTCGGTCCCGTCAGGAGCATTCCCGAATATCTTTCCGACACAGACGCCACGAGTGCCTCCATGTCCCTTTTAATATAGTTCGTCACAGCCTTTTCCCCCGTAAATCGATTCATGTATCAGATCGCAGCGCGTAAAATATGCGATTTAATCTTATTTTTTACACGACACAATCCATTTTATCACACAAAAAAACTATGTCAAGTCGGGTGCGGAAGAAAAATCGGGCGATCAAAAGAATTGAATACGCAGCAAGCGGAGACAACCTCACCCTTGGCGGCGGAATTTGGGACGAACGAAAATTAATCCTAAGAATTTTATACATTTATTTCGTCATATTGTATATCGTAATATACAAATTATCCATTGACTTATAACAAAATATCTGATACAATCAACCCGTGAAAAAATAAGGAGACGGGAAAAACAATGAACTACATAAATAGAGCAATCGAAAGCAAGATAATCGACGCGTCGAGCCACTATCCGGTCGTGATGGTGTGCGGACAAAGGCAGACGGGAAAATCGACCATGCTCGTGCACATCAAAGAAGACGACAGGACGTACGTGAATCTCAGGGACCCCTATGTCCTGGAGCTCGCGACGGAGAGTCCCAAAGGATTTTTCGACGAGTACAGGCCGCCACTCATAATCGACGAGTTCCAGCTCGCCCCGCAGCTTCTATCTTATATCCAATACCTCGTCGACGAAAAGAAACGTCTCGGAGAGAACAATCACGGAATGATCTGGCTCACGGGCTCGCAGAAGTTTCTGATGATGAAAAACGTAAGCGAGAGCCTCGCGGGAAGGTGCGCGTTCTTCGACATGTCGTCTTTTAGTTCCGCCGAGCTTGACGGAAGAAACGCGGGGCTTTTCGACCCCGATTTGGACAGTCTCAGGAAGCGATGCGACGAGGCGAAGTTGAAATCTACGGACGAAATTTTCGACAGAATCCGTCTCGGAGGTATGCCCGGCATCTATTCGGAAGGCATGGAGCCCGTCGACTTTTTCCGGGACTACGTCTCCTCCTACCTCATGAGAGACGTCCTCGAATACGGACAGGTCGCCAAGATTCCGGAGTTTCTGAATTTTCTGAGATACATGGCAGTGACCACCGGGCAGGAGCTCAACATAAGCTCCGTCTCTAAGGAGCTCTGCCTGAACAGGGCCACCGTCACAAACTGGGTATCCGTGCTGAACGCCCTGGGAGTCATCCGCGTGATAGAGCCGTTTTACAGAAACGACATAAAGAGAATGATCAAAACGCCGAAATTTTACTTCATGGACACCGGACTCGTCTGCTACCTTTGCAGAATAACATCTTCCGAAAACCTCAGAAGCCATCCGAGGGCGGGAGCCCTCTTTGAGACGTACGTGGTTTCGGAGATAGTCAAAAGCTACTACAACGCGAGAACGGACATAGACCTCTGCTACTACAGGGACACCGACAAAAGGGAAATTGACCTCATAGCCGTTAAAGGAGAAAAACTTTACCCCATTGAGATAAAGCTGAACCATTCGCCCTCGGGCGCGGCTAAAAACATGAAGGTTTTGGACGGCCTCGGCATGGACGTTCAACCCGGCATAGTGATCTGCCCCAACGAAAAACTCGTTCCGTGCGGGAAAGACGCATGGTTCTTCCCCGTTTCGGCACTGTGAGCCATC
Organism: Clostridia bacterium; assembly: GCA_021203845.1. GTDB lineage: Bacteria > Bacillota > Clostridia > Christensenellales > Borkfalkiaceae > Coproplasma. Next base: position 3,753 of record JAJQAK010000018.1, read on the forward strand.
GTCCGATTGCGAACAGTCGGCCGCTACAATGACTTTCAGCCGGTCCGCTCCGGCTGTTTTCTATTCCACGCCTGCCGGGCAGTTCAAAAAACCATTTGCAAGAGCAAAGGGTAAATCGCGCGACATTGAATGTTCCGTCCGGACCTCGCAGTTTCAAAGTCGATGACAAAGCCAATATAGGAGTATTGACATAATCCCAATATTTTCGTTTTAACAGATCCGAATATTGAAAACCTATATTACCATCACTATCCCAATTCCCTACCACGAAAGAAATCATCGATTTCATCCGGTTCTGCAACAGGACACTCGCATGTCATTTGACGGGGAAGTTCTTTTTTACCTTCTTCATAGAGTTCGGCGATTTTTAAAACCGCCTCCTCGTCCCGGGTAAAATCAGGATTTTTCGTCAACGACCTCTACTGACGTATGCCGTATGCAAGAGATTTCTTAATGTTCTCATCGGCAGGCATGTAAGGGAGCTATCTCGACATAATCTGCCCGTCGGCGCCCTGAGGCACGGAATATTTCACCGCGGTCTCACCCGCCACAGAACAAAGGACGACGCCAAATGTTGTATTGTCCCCGTCGAGTCGCTTAAGACAGTCATACGCCCGGACGTACATATCCATCCGTTCCATGTCGCGAAACGTGTTTTTTCGTTCCTCAAATCGACCAGAATATAGCATTTGAACACAATTATGTAAAAACTGCTTGACACTTCCATGTCTATCTGCGGCCGTCAGAAAACGTAATGAACTTCGGGCGTATGCCGCCGGCATGCTGCGTAGCTTCACGACTAATTTCCCGGGGTGAAGAAAGGGATGGGGTACCGATTTCAAACACGAGAAAAGACTGCCGGAAGTTACCCCGACGGCCTGAATGTTTTCGTTTCTGCCTCGCGGCGTTTCGGAGTCCGCGAAACGTCCTACTCCTTCTCTTTTTTGACTACAACCCTCTGCCTGCAAAACGCCATTCCGTATTTATCTATCTTTACCACTTTACCACCGATTCCGTAGTCGAGCGCGCCCAGTAAGGTTCCGGGACGAAGTCTTCCATGACGTATCTCGCGACCGACCACGGATTGAAAATCTCCGTCTCACCGAACCTGTATCCGTCGTACATGTCACAAATTTCCTTCATCT
>JAJQAK010000121.1 GCA_021203845.1 Clostridia bacterium
AAGCTTGTGACCGCGTACGGCGGTGGAAAGCCTCGCGGTGAGTCTTTTGAGCTCCATCCTCGTGGGGTTTACGTTGAGCCTTGCCATTTATTCGTCCTTGGGAAGATATTTGTCTATGTATTCCTGCTTTATTCTCTTGAGCTCGCCCACGGGGAGAATCTTTAAAAGCTTCCAGCCGAGGTCGAGCGTCTCCTCTATGGGCCTGTCCGTGTCGAAGCCCTGGTTCACGTACTGCCTCTCGAACTCCTCCGCGAACTTCGCGTAGAGCTTGTCAATATCGGAAAGCGCGCTCTCGCCCAGAATCGCCGCGAGCTCCTTGCTGTCGTTGCCCCTCGCGTACGCCGCGAAAAGCTGGTTCATGGTGCCGGAGTGATCCTCTCTCGTCTTCCCCTCGCCGGTTCCCTTGTCCTTGAGTCTGGAAAGCGAAGGAAGCACGTCTATCGGCGGGTTTACGCCTTTTTTGTAAAGGTCCCTCGAGAGCATTATCTGGCCCTCGGTGATGTATCCGGTAAGATCCGGTATGGGGTGCGTCTTGTCGTCCTCCGGCATCGTGAGGATGGGGATCTGGGTTATGGAGCCGCTGCTGCCTCTTATCCTTCCGGCCCGCTCGTACATGGACGCGAGGTCGGTGTAAAGGTATCCGGGGTACCCCCTCCTTCCGGGGACCTCCCTTCTCGCCGCTGACACCTCTCGGAGCGCCTCGGCGTAGTTTGTTATGTCGGTCATGATGACGAGGACGTGCATCCCGCATGTGAAGGCGAGATATTCCGCGCACGTGAGTGCCATCCTCGGCGTCGCTATTCTTTCGACGGCCGGGTCGTCCGCGAGGTTGGTGAAAAGCACAGTCCTCTCTATCGCGCCCGTGCGCCTGAAGTCGTCTATGAAAAACTGCGACTCCTCAAAGGTTATCCCTATCGCCGCGAACACGACCGCGAAGTCCTCTCCGGTACGCACCTTCGCCTGCCTCGCTATCTGCGCCGCGAGCTCCGCGTGGGGAAGACCGGACATCGAGAAGACGGGGAGCTTCTGTCCCCTTACCAGGGTGTTGAGCCCGTCGATCGCGGATATGCCCGTCTGTATGAACTCGTTGGGGTAATCTCTCGCGGCCGGATTTATAGGTTCACCGTTGATGTCCATGATTTTTTCCGGGATAACGGGAACGCCGCCGTCCTTGGGGTTGCCCATCCCGTCGAACACGCGCCCGAGCATGTCTCTGGAAACGGCGAGCTGCTGGCTGTGTCCGAGAAATTTCGCTTTGGCCGTGGATATGTGGAGACCCTGCGAGTTCTCGAAAAGCTGCACCACGGCCTTGTCCCTGTTCACCTCGAGAACCTTTCCGTGACGAAGCTCCCCGTTCGAGCAGATGATGTCGACGAGCTCGTCGTATTTCACGCCTTCCACGCCTTCCACTATCATGAGGGGACCGAAGACTTCGCGTATGGTCTTGTATTCCTTATTCATCGTCGGTGCCCTCCTCCATGAGTCTCTCTATCTCGGTCTCGAGCTCCGAAACGAGGTCGTCTATTTCGGACATCCTGTCCTCCGGGACGTATTTCGCACGGCCTATCCTGTCTTTGAAAGGAAGCGCGAGTATCTCGTCCAGCGAGACGAAGCTCGCTATGGCCTTTTTGCTCTCCTCGTTGAACTCGTATATGAGCCGGAGCATTTTGTTCTGTTTGTCGAGGGACGTGTACGTGTCCACGTCGTCGTACGCGTTCTGGTGAAGGAAATCCTCCCGAATTATCTTCGCGGTCTCCATGGTGAGCCTGTCTTTGGCGGAGAGCGCGTCCATGCCCACGAGCCTGACTATCTCGTTTAAGGAGGCCTCCTCCTGGAGTATTCTCATGACGAATGCCCTGTACTCCGTGAAGGACGGCCCCGCGTTTTCGTCGAACCACTCCTTCATGCTGTCGGCGTACAGCGAATAACTCACGAGCCAGTCTATCGCGGGGAAATGCCTCTCGTAAGCGAGCGAGGCGGAAAGGCCCCAGAACACCTTCACGATTCTGAGCGTCGCCTGGGACACGGGTTCGGACATGTCGCCGCCCGGGGGAGAGACCGCGCCTATCGCGGTTATCGAGCCCACCCTGTCGTCGGACCCGAGAAGCTTGACTATCCCCGCCCTTTCGTAGAACTGGGCGAGCCTCGAGCCGAGATACGCGGGATAGCCCTCATCGCCCGGCATCTCTTCGAGTCTTCCGCTCATCTCACGGAGCGCCTCGGCCCAGCGGGACGTCGAGTCGGCCATTATCGCCACGTTGTATCCCATGTCGCGGAAGTATTCCGCTATCGTAATGCCCGTGTATATGGACGCCTCCCTCGCGGCCACCGGCATGTCGGACGTGTTGGCTATGAGGACGGTCCTTTTCATTATTGGCTCGCCGGACTTTGGGTCTTTGAGCTCGGGGAACTCCATGAGCACGTCCGTCATCTCGTTTCCGCGCTCCCCGCATCCTATATATACTATTATGTCCGCGTCCGCCCACTTCGCGAGCTGGTGCTGCACGACCGTCTTGCCCGACCCGAAGGGGCCCGGCACGGCCGCCGCGCCGCCTTTCGCTATGGGAAAGAGCGTGTCTATGACCCTCTGGCCCGTGATCATGGGGGTGACCGGCGTCAGCTTCGTCTTATAGGGACGCCCCTTCCTCACCGGCCACTTCTGGAGCATGCATATGTCTTTCTCGCCGTTCCCGGTGACAAGCGTGCATACCGTGTCGACTATGGTGAAGTCGCCTTCCGAAATGCTCTTCACTTCGCCCTTCAGACCGCAGGGGACCATTATCCTGTGTTCAATTATCTCGGTTTCCTGCACGACGCCCAAGACGTCGCCTTCCTCGACCTTGTCGCCTTTTCTGACTCTGGGGACGAAGTGCCACTTCTTTTCCCTGTCGAGGCTGTCCACCGAAACGCCTCTCGAGATTCTGTCGCCGTACTTGTAGTTCAGCGTGGTGAGAGGTCTCTGTATGCCGTCGAAAATTCCCGTGAGAAGCCCCGGCGCGAGCTCCGCGCTGAGTGGCTCTCCCGTGGACACCACGTCCTCCCCGGGACCGAGTCCCGCGGTCTCCTCGTATACCTGTATCGAGGCCTCGTCGCCTCTGAGCTCTATTATCTCTCCGACAAGACCCATCTCGGACACGCGCACCACGTCGTACATCTTCGAATCGGCCATGTTCTCCGCCACTATCAGCGGTCCCGAAACCTTAACTGTCTTTCCTGCCATAACGTCCTCTGCTTTTCTTTGTGTCGTCAAGATTTTTAATCGTTATGAAACAATATATCCACGCCCAGCGCCCTTATCATGGCGTCCTTTATCACTTCGTCGCCGTAACCCGTCGCTCCGTCCTTGGAAGGTATGCACAATACCACGGGATAAGGCGCTTCGTCGAATCTTTTGAGAAAGTCTCCAAGTTCCTTATACAGGTTTTCCGTTATGAATATGACGGCGTAGTCCTTCGCAATCTTTCTCACTATCTCCCGGGCCTTTTTGGAATCCTCCGCCGCGAACGCCGCGACTCCCGCCGCCTTGAACACGGTTATGGACTCGCCGTCGCCGACTATCGCTGTTTTACCCGTCATGACATACCTCTACATCGAGGCCCTGAGCCTCGCCTTAATGTCGTCTTCTTTGAATCCGTTGAGAAGGCAGACGAATATCACTCTCACGTTTTCGTTCTCGGCTCTTCGCCGGAACACATAGTACAAAAACGGCTCGGCCGATTTGAGCTCGTACCTCTTTTCGTAGAAACTGTCCTCCTCGAACGATGAGAGCATGTTTTCCGCCTCAGAGAAAGGTTTCCCCTCCGCGCGGGCCTTTCGGCAGCTTTGCACGAACTTTTCGAGATCCTCTCTCACCCTGACCTTTCCGTTTTCGTCCGGGGAGATTATCGTCTCAATCTCCGTCTCCGTAAGTTTCCCGCCGGGAACGAAGGCCTCCTTCGCCCTGTCGATGTCCCCGTATCTGAACGCCGTCAGAACGTTCTGCATGTCGGCCTTGACGGATATGAATTTTTTCAGAAGCCTTTCCTTTCTGCACGCCTTTAGTATGTGCGAAAAATACGCCTTGTCGAAGATTATTCCTATCTCCGCGCCGTTCACGTCGTCGCCCAAAAGATATTCCGTCGCCTCCGTCACGGCCAGGCCGAGATCTTCGGGAAGACGGGAAAAGTTTCCTTCCTCCACGGCCTTTTCTATCTCGGATATCTCAACCATTCCGCGGGGCGCGAGAAAGGTTTCGTAAGACTCCCCCATGTATCTCGCCTTGACAATCGCCTTGGCGTTGTGGAAGTCTCTTTGCGACAAAAGATACTCGGACATGGCCTTTCTCGGGGAATACTCCCTTATGAAGGCATCCGTGTCGGCCTCGTCCGCCAAAATCAGCTTTTCGTACTCGTACACGGAGGAAACCGTCTCCCCCGCGCCGAACGAGCTTTCCTGCAGCATACGGAACGCGTCGGAGAGATTCACCTCACACATACGGTAAATTCTTTCCTTCAAAAGCCTGTTTTCTTTTGCGGCTATCATTCCGCCCACATATTCCGTGTTCGCTGCCATGTGCGCCGCCTCTCAGTCCGTGTTGAAGATTCTGCGGGCAATCTCCGTCTCGTTCTCTTTTCTGTCGTCCGCAAGAAGCGTCGCGTACGACAAATCCTTGTCCGCGTTCTTGCCCTTGAGCATGAAGCCGCCGTCTATCTCGTCGTTTTTGTCGAAGGACACCTTTAGGCCCCTCTCCTTCACGACATTGAGTGACTCGACTTTCTCCACGTACGGAAAGCCCGAGGCGAAGACAATCTCGTCCCCGTCTTCCGCGTACTTTACCAGAAGTGACTCGCAGAGCTCCACCGCGTCCTCGACGCCCAGTGCGTTAAGGTTCTTCAGCGCC
>JAJQAK010000059.1:0-1608 GCA_021203845.1 Clostridia bacterium
ATCTGCAAAGCGTGTAGTCGCCGAATCTTTCGACGACCTCCCAGTCGGTCTCGGCGTATCTCCCCTTTCCCTCGGGAACTATCGCCATCTTTTTTCTGTCGGCATCCGACCTTCCTATGTAAGTCGCTACTTTCCCGCTCTCTTCCTTAAGATTGCCGTCCAAAAGCGCGAGATAGGTTCTTTTACAGCTCTTTTCCGAAATCTGCCGGGAAAGCTCGAGATGAGCTTTGTCGTTTTTCGCGACGACCAAAAGTCCCGAGGTATCCTTGTCAATCCTATGCACTATCCCCGGTCTTATGACGCCGTTTATGGCGCTCAAGGAATCGAGACTGTATAAAAGAGCGTTTACGAGGGTACCTTCCGTGTTGCCCGCCCCCGCGTGCACAACCATGCCCTGGGGTTTGTTTATGACCGCAAGATCGCTGTCTTCGTATATTATGTCGAGCGGAATTGCCTCCGGCTTCGCCTCGCACTCCACGGGATCGGGGACCATGACCGTAATCTCGTCCCCTTCCTTAATCTCCTGCGAGCTTTTCGCCTTTTTCCCGTTTATCTCGACCGCGCCGCCGTCGAAAAGTTTCTTTACCGCCGACCTCGTGAACTCTTCCAGTTTTTCTGCGAGATATACGTCCGCGCGTCCGCACCCGGCGTCAGAGACGAACTTCTCCACTCTCATCTTTTCCGTCCCGGTCCGTACCGTCATCACAATCCGGGTTTCTGTTTTCTTCCGAATAGGACTCCACATCCTGGGAGACATCATCCGGACTTTTAAGAAAATCGTTGAGAACGTCCTCTTTAGTCCTCTCGCCTTCTTCGGGCTCGTCCGGTGTGAGGTTCATGGCCTTTTCGGCCTCCGCGTCTTTTTTCGCTTTCTGTATCGCCCTCGCATTGGGCGTCAGGGGCAGAACCGACCACTCGTTGAAAAAGAGCATGTCGAGAATAAGCATTATCACACCGGCCGTAATAAAAAGGTCAGCCATATTTAGAACCGTGTGTGTTATGAGCTCGTCGTGTATGAAGTCTCTGACTCCTCCGCCGCTTATGAACCTGTCTATGAGGTTTCCGAGCGCCCCCGCTATCACGAAGGCCACGGAGAGCTTCAAAAGCGGCATCCTGTTCGGAACTATCATGAAGATTATGAGAAGCGCCACGACGAGAATCGTCGTCAGGGTCTCTATGAGCCAAAGCTTGTCTTCCAGCCATCCGAAGGACACTCCGAAGTTGTAATAGACGTCCTCGACCCAGATTTTCCCGGGAATGACGTTGAAGACGAGTTCGTAATGCGACTGTATGGCCTTGGTCCCGAGGTCGATTCCGAGCAAAGCCAAAAGGACGATGAAACATATCAGCGTCTTCCAGCCGAGCGTTATCTTAAGCTTTCCGATTTTGAACTCCATAACTTCGGTTCCACACTACGACATTTTACCACATATTGTGGGGAAATAAAAGATTATTTAAGTAAATTTTTACAAATCTGTCATTAAATTTTCTTATAGCAACATTCTATCACACGGGACGGAAACTTACAACCTATACGAATCCGTATCCGAGGTTCAAAAAGAGCCACGTGTAGTATGCGACAAGGCATACAAGCATGATTATTCCGGT
>JAJQAK010000059.1:1708-4870 GCA_021203845.1 Clostridia bacterium
TCCGGAAGCGACGTCCCGAAAGCCACGACGGTGAGTGCGACTATGGACGCGGGAATGTGGAAGATCTCCTCCGCTATGAACTCCGCGGCATCCACGACGCATTCGGCCCCGCCTATGACACACAAAAGTCCGAAACACGTTATGAGTATGAGAAACCACGTCTTGTGCTTAAGACACCTGTAGCCCGCCTTGAACCTTTGCCAGCCGGAAAACGACCGCATCTTTTCGACGTCCTCATCAAATGTGTTTTCCTTCTCCTCGGACATCCCCTCGGCGAGCATACCTTCCGCTCCCGTAAGAAGTGCCTTTCTTTCGCGCCGCGCCATGAGGATTGTGTAGGTCATGAAAAGAGCGTAGAGTACGAGGAGAATGAGTCCGTCCCACCACTGGAATCCGCCGGACCAGTACGCGAGACCTATGTAGAGGCCCGTGACGACGATGAGAAACGGAAGCTCGACCCGTCTCGAAGACCTCCCTATGGGGATGACGCAGATTATGGACGTAATTCCCAGAATCAGCAGGATGTTCATAATGTTGCTGCCGACGACGTTCCCGACGATTATCTCGCCGTCCCCGCCTATCCCCGCTACTATGGACACCGCTATCTCTGGAGCGGACGTGCCTATCGCCACGACCGTGAGGCCTATGACGAAGAGAGATACCTTTAGTTTTTTGGCTATCCCCGCGGCGCCGTCCACGAGAAAGTTCGCGCCCTCTATCAAGAGCACGAACCCTACTATGAGCAGAACTATTTGTAAAGCCGACTCCCCTGCCATCTCAAAGAGTGAGACTCTTCCTCTTGCCCTCGAAAAGGCTCTTTATGGCGTTGGGAAGGTGACGCAGAAGATCCTGCGCCGTGCAGCAGTACGGAGTGAGCTCGTCCGCAACCATCTCGGCGGACACGCCGAAAAGATAGTGCGCGGACATGGCGGCATCCACGAGGCTTAGGCCTCTCGCGGCGAGTCCCGCTATGTAGCCCGCTAGCATGTCGCCTGAGCCCGCTTTCGCGAGCGCGCTGTCGCCCCTTGAACATATTATCGTCCTCTGGCCGTCCGATATGACCGCGGACGAGCTTTTGAGTATGACGTTTACGTTGCACATCCTCGAAAAACCGTAGACTATCTTCGTGGGGTTGGATCTTATCTCGTCCATGGAGTGCCCCGATATCGTGGAAAACTCTTTAAGGTGCGGTGTTATGAGTATATCGGGCTTTGCTTTTTGAAGAACATCGAGCCCCATTTCAGCTATCATTTTCACGCCGTCGGCGTCTATTATGAGCTTACCCTCATAATTTTCCAAAAGGTATTTGAGCTCGTCTTTAGTCCTGTCGCTTATCCCGCTGCCCATGCCGAAAGCTATCGCCTCGGCGGACATGTCTGGCTCTTTAACGTATATTATCTGCGGATACGTGGGAGCGTATTCGTCCGCGGACCTGTCGTCGAGGACGTATTTGACGTACCCCACGCCCGTCATCATGGCGGCGGAAAATGCGAGCGTCGCGGCTCCGGGATAAGTCTGGCCCGCCCATATGCAGCATGTCCCGAAGTTGCCCTTGTGGTTGTTTCTCGGCCTTTTTGTGAAGAACTTGGCGACGTCTTCGTTCTCGGCAAGAAACGCCGCATGCTCGGTTATCTCTATTCCTATGTCCTTATACGCAATCTCGCCGCAAAGGTCCAGTCCGTCGTGGAGGTAATACCCTATCTTGAGCCCGCCTATGCATACCGTCCTGTCCGCTTTGACAGCGACGCCGAGAGCAATTCCGTTGTCGCCGTTGAGGCCGCTCGGAATGTCGCAGGACACAACATAGGCGTTGCTGTGATTTATAGCCTCTATAGCGTATCTGTAGTGGTCGAGAACCTCTCTCGACAGCCCCGTGCCGAATATGCAGTCTACGATGACTTTGGCCACGTCGAATTTTTTGACGAACGGGCCATTGTAGCGTTCTTTCTCCCTCGCACAGTCCGCGGAGGGGGTTCCCTCTATCGCGTAAACATAGACATTATAACCGCGTCCCAGCATGATACGAGCCGCCACATACCCGTCGCCGCCGTTGTTGCCGTTGCCGCAGACAAAAAGAACGTCCCTGTTTCTCATGACGAGGTCGCACGCCGCCATGACTTCGTAAGCGAGAGCTTCTCCGCCCCTTGTCATAAGCGTCTCACTGCTCACGCCGGAGCGCTGCGTCGCGAGATCCGCCGCGTGCATCTGATCGTTTCTCAAAAGATATTTCATAACCTTATTGTCACCTCCGCAGAGCTCAAACAAATTACTTTTCCGTCGCGCTCGACTGCGAGCCTTCCGTCCGCGGTCACCGCAACCGCCACGGCATCATACCTTTCCTCCCCCTGAAGAACGGAGAGGCTCTTTCCAAGCCAGTTTATGTAAGACATGTATTCCCCCACGGAATAATCTCTCTGAAGATTTTTCGTGAGTTTTTTCGCGACGGACGAAGGCCTCACCTTTTTGCCGAGAGCCTCGCTCAAGGATATTGCGGTGTCTTTCAAATCTTCCGAAAGTACGTTCGCGACGTCTACACCTATCCCGACGATGCTTTTTACGACTTTTCCGCCCAAAAAGGTGTTCTCGATAAGCGTTCCGCTTATCTTCCTTCCGTCGACGAGGACGTCGTTGGGCCAGCGAATCACCGGGGACACGCCGAAGCTTTCCAGTGTCCTGCAGACCGCCACCGACGCGTTTATCATTATTCTGAAGGCGTCCTTCGCCTCGAGGTCTTCGTACCTCCGCATGACGGAGACGTACACGCCACCACTTTCCGACGCGAAACTTCTACCCTTCGTGCCTCTGCCTGCCGTCTGCTCCCTCGCGACAACAATCACATCGCCGAGACTCGGGTTTCTCTTGCAGTATTCGTTGGTGGAGTCGACGGACTTGAGTCTAACTGTCCTCATCGCCATCCCCGTCCGCGAAAAACCTGTCTACAGCTTCTCTTATGTCGTCGGAAGAATATCCTCTGGAATATAGATAATTGAAAGCCTTGTTCCTTGTCTTGTAGTCTCTCTCCTTTCCGCGCATGTATTTCTCCAAAGCGCCGACTATCTCGGATTGGTCATCCTCGTAATCGGAAAGGACGCTGTCCACGAGACCTGAGTCCACTCCGCGTGAGCGAAGCTCCGCCGCTATTCTTATCTTTCCCTTGTTCTT
>JAJQAK010000103.1 GCA_021203845.1 Clostridia bacterium
ATTCTGAGGCATAGGGAATGGAAGGTACCTATGTACATGTCGTTTATGCCAGCGGGGATCCCCCTTCTCGCCATCTCGTTGGTAATCCTCGTCGTTATCTCGTTCGCGGCCTTGTTTGTGTACGTGGCGATGAAAATCTCCTCCGCCTTGACATCTTTCACCTGCATGAGGTATATCGCCCTCAGAACGAGCGTGAAGGTCTTCCCGGTCCCCGGGCCCGCGGTGATGAGAACCGGTCCCTCCGTCGTCGTGACTGCCTTTTTCTGCGCCACGTTCGCGCCCGAAAAATCAAAGTCCCCCTCGCTCACAACCTCTTTCACGTTTATCCGCATAGGATCTTCGCGGACGGGCTCTCCCGATGCCGCCACGCGCGCTTTTTGCGGTTCGACGACTTTTTCCGCTATAGGGACGGGTTTGTCTTCCGCGGAGCTTTCCGAGACGACGCTATTTTCGCGCTCAGCCCTCTTTTTTGCGACGAGCTCGGGGATCCCGATTATCTCGTTCTTTTCCGGGGTATCGTCCGCGTCGAGCGCCAAAAGATAGAATTTGTCTTTCGTGACGTCCCGGCCGTCCGAGGCGAGCTTCTCCAAAAGGTCGTCATATGTCCGGGCTTCGTGTTCGGTCATGAGCTCATAAAGATACACGGCCGCGGAGCAGCTTCCCCACGCCTTGAACTCCTCGTCGGATAAAGCGTCGAGCCGTCTTTTGACCGAGGAAAAGTCGCCCACGGAAAGAAGAGTTCTGACGCTCCTAAGTATCCTCGACTCCTTTTCCTCCAGGGAAACGGCACCGCCCTTCCCCTCGTTCACGGCGTCGGCGACCTTACGAACGTCCTCATCGGAAAGGCGCGTGCGATTTTCGCCGTCCGGAAGTTCGGTAAGATATTTTGTGACCGTGTCCGCGACCTCGTCCCTCGTCTGTCTCCACTCGAGCCCGGAAAAGAACATCTTCACCGTCTTTTCCGCGGACGAGGTTCCTTTCCCGTATCCGTCCACGAGATACTCCACCCTTTTCGTCTTGTACTTTTCCGGGAGTTTGTCGTACGGATATGCTCTGTATTCGGGAGGGGCGTTCTTTTTGTCCCTGTCCATTATGTACGGAATCTCTTTTTTGAACGCGTCGCAGCTCAAATCCCTCGAGTTTTTGGAGGAGACGAAGACGAACACGGAGCAGGCGTCCATGGCCGTTTTAAGCGCCTCGTCGTAGTTTTCCGCGGCGCCCCTGCCGTGCCTCAAATTCTTGGACGAGACAAAGCAGCTTATTTTCTGCTCCTCGAGATGGGCGCACAAATCGTTCACGTACATTATGTCCGCACCGGAATACGCCAAAAAAACGTCCCTCGGGAGCCCAGGCTCGTAGAGGCCCTTTTCGACTTTTTCCGACTCCCTCTCGAATACGTCCCTGTAACATACGTACTCCTCCGTGTCCTTCTCGAAAGCCCGCTCTATGTAAAATGAAACGGCCGTGAGCATCTTCCTGGTTAATGATTTGAGAAGGAAGTCCAAAACGGCGTCGGCGTACTTGTCCGTGTCCTTCTTTTCCGATTTGTTGAGAAAATCTATGACTCCGTTGTCGTCCCCGGAGTTCGCCACCTCCGCGAAATTGGCATAGTAGTCCGAGGGAGCGTACGATTTGAGCTCCCTCGCGTAATTCAGGCACGCGGCGCTGCTTATGAACTCGGCGTGCATGGAGGTCCATAGATTCTGCCTCGCGGCGGAAAGCCGCGCGTATCTTTCGTCGCCGAGGGACGCCCTGAAGGCCGCCTCCACGTCCTTCTCTTTTTTTGTGTAAAGATTGCCGCAGCACGCGCATCTGTACGCGCCGGGGGAAACCTCGCATAGCTCGCCCCCGCATTGTACGCATTTTAGTAATTCAAGCATTGTATATAGCCTTCCACGAATTGTGAGAATTTACGACCCTTTCCGACGCATACTCGGTCATACCGGGTTTTTGACGCTTAAAATCTCAAGCTCGTAAGTTGTGCCGTCACGACACTTAACATTGCATTTCGAGCCCTTACAGCGGCGCATGAGCGCTTTTGCCACGGGAGTTTCGGCCGACAGCATGCCCTCTCCGGCGAATTTGCCCGCGTCCGAGGTCACGGTGAATTCCTCCTCCTCGCCCGTTTCCGTATATCTGACTCTGACGAGGGAGCCTATTTGGACATGGTTCAGAAACTGTCCCGGGTCTTCATCTATCCGCTCAACAATAATCGCGTTTTTGAGACGGCTTTCGATGTCGCAAATTTTGGACTTTACGTCGGCAAGTTCTTTTTGCGCCGCGTCGAACTCGGGATTCAGCATGAATTTGCCGTGTTCTCTGGCCTGTTTCAAACGTTCCACAATCTCCGAGCGCTTTACGGTCAGAGATTCAACCTCATCTTTCAGAGCGTCATACTGTTCCCGCGTCATCTCAATTATGGGCATGCGTCGTTTCTCCCGGCTGATTTGTCCCTCAGAACCCGTCGTCATCCGGGTCGTAATCGAAGTCGTACGGATCATCCTCGCCTTCGTCATCGTAATCGTCGAAGCCGCCGTCATATCCGCCGCCGGTTTCGGGATACGCGTCGCCGTATTCGTCTCCGTACTGAACGTGGACGTGCGGCACCTCGTCGAAGTCTTCCATGTTGTACCATCGTCTTTTGGGGAAAGAGTAATCATCAGGCGACATAAAATCCGCTCCTTTTTGTACGCGCCGCACCGGCGCATATTCCATGTTACAAGAATACTACTATCCTTCCCCGCGGTCAAGAAATCAGGGTATTTTTAACACCCGGGCGGTTCGGTTTTACACACGGGGCCGAAACGGCTAAAATAAAAGTATGACAGTTTTGAATTACGGGCAGCAGAAGGCCGCCGACATGATAAAACACTGGTACCTTCACGAAGAGAGAAAAATATTCGTCCTTTCAGGATACGCGGGAACGGGGAAGACGTTCCTTATCCGGCACGTCGTCTGCGACGTCCTCGGGCTCGTTCCGGGAAACACGGTCGAGTTCGTAACTCCAACCGGCAAGGCCGCGACGGTGCTCATAAAGAACGGCACCAACGCGTCCACAATCCACCATCTCATCTACAAACCGTACGAGGACTACGTCGAGGTCAGGGTGAACGGAAAAACGGAGGTCGTAAAAAAACTGAAGTTCAGAAAAAAGGATTCGATAGACTCGAGGATAAAGCTCATAGTCCTCGACGAGGCGTCCATGGTCTCCGACCAGCAGATACGGGACCTTACCACGTACGGTCCCAAAATCCTCGTCTGCGGGGACGGGGCGCAGCTTCCGCCCATAGAGGCGACGAGCACAATTCTGAAGCACCCCGACTGCACGCTCACGACGATAGTGCGCCAGGAGGAGGACAACCCCATCGTGCGGCTTTCCAAAACCGTGCGAGAGGGCGGGAAAATAGACGCCGGAGACTACGGCACCGTGAAGGTTCTCGAAAAAGACTCCCTCACCCAACGCGAATACAGGGAGATCCTCCTTTCCGCCGACCAGATAATTTCCGGGCACAACGAGACTAGGCAGAAAATAAACGCGGAGATGAGAAGCTTTCTGGGCCGCAGGGGGCTCCCTCAGGGCGGAGAGAAGCTTCTTTGCACCTACAACAACTGGGAGGAATACATAGACAGAGACGACAGGTTCAACCTCGTGAACGGGCTCATAGGCACAGCCGGCCTCGTGGATTACGACACGGACCAGGCGATAGGGTTCATGTACTTCACCCCGGATTTTCTGGACGCGCGCTCGCCGTACAGAATACCTTTCGACATGGGATTTTTCACCAGGGGGGATTATCTTTACGGCAAGGACGACTACTTCCGCTCCGTGCTGGCGAAGAACCTCCGCACGGAGGACGGACCGTTCAAAGTGAGCCGTTTCGAGTTCGGGTACTGCGTGACCTGCCACAAGGCGCAGGGCAGCGAATACGACAGGGTGGTTCTCATAGACGAGACCGACACGGTCAAGTGCGAGAAAGACAAATGGCTCTACACCGCGATAACGAGAGCGAAAAAAGAGCTCGTGATATTAAGATGACAGGCGGACCGCTCTGCCTGTCTTTCTTCACGCGGGCATCCCGCCTTCCGATTTACGAAACCTCTCCGTCAGCGGGGACTTGCTCCGGCAGGGGATACACGTCACTGTATCTTTCAAAGGTTCTCCTGTTCCCATCGTCGAACCCGTTGTACCTGTACACTCCGTAAAAAACATACAGGCCGCCATCTTTGACGAAAACTATTCTGTCGCTACGGGCTTCATCCCTGTCGCCCTTCACCTCTTCGTAGATAAACCTTCCGCCTTCCTTAATCGTGTTAGTGGACGTTCCCTTCCTGTCTATCTTGCTTGCGTCAAAGTCAAAGTTGTAATGGCAGAGAAACCAAACGTCTTTCGTGCGATCCGTGTCCGCGTTGTCCGCAAACAGGTTCTTCTGTTGGCCGAAGCAGCCAGTCCTGTCGGCGTCCCAGCCGAGCGAGTCGCAGAATTTCGAGTAAACGGCTTTGGCTGCCGACCCATATGCGTGTCCTTTTATTGCTGCGGAAAAATTTTTGTCGAGCGGACATTTTTTAGGTTTGGTGTTCATTGTTTTTTTCTCCTCCCGCCGGACAACTCGCCCGTCCGGCACAAATTTTTACTTGTCGGAAGAACGCAGCAGTCTTCAGCAATACGACATCGGAATGATTATCCGCTCAAGCCTTACGGAAAGTTCCCGGGGCCGTCTCACGGGACCCTACGCCGCCGTGACGATAAGCCTTCGACGTCCGCTTCGTCCTAACAAGGTCATTATAGCGCATGACATGGGGCATTTTTGGGACACACATTATGTTTTTTTGAAAAAATGGGTAGATTCCAAGTGAAAATGCAACACG
>JAJQAK010000009.1 GCA_021203845.1 Clostridia bacterium
TTGAATTTACGTCTGACGTCGAGTTCCGCGAGCGACTTGTTGAACCAGCCCTCCGGCGCGGGCGTCTCGAATATCCCGTATCCGTCGCCCAGGGACATGAAGTTCTTGACGTTGTCGAGGCTGTGGCATATGGCGAGATTCTCGGCGAGCGACTCGTCGGAAAGTATTATCTGGTCCGCACCCGCGGCCCTGAGGATGTCGCACTGAAGCTGATCCCTCGCACGGGCCGCCACGAAAGCCGCACCGAGCTTTTTGAGAAGGAATGTTGTTATGACGGACGCCTCGAAATCGTCCCCTATCGTTATGAAGCAAAGCTGGAAATCGGCGCAGCCGAGCTTTCTTAAGACATCTTCGTTCGTATAATCGGCGATTCTCGCGTCGTTGAACCTCGAGGACTGCTTCTCTATGACGTCCCTCTTGTTGTCGAGGAGCATGACTTCGTTCCCGAGATCCTGCATCTTCTCGCCGAGCTCGGCCCCGAGCCTTCCCACACCTATAATCAATACGGATTTTTTCATGAAAATCCCTCCCTATCCTATCAATATGCCCTCACTCGGGTGGTTCACTATCACGGACTTCCGGTCGGCCAGGAAAATCATCATCATCGTGTAGCCTCCCACTCGTCCGAAGAACATCAGCACGCACAAAATCACGAGGGAGAAGTTGCAAAGACTCCCCGTAAGATTCGCGGAAAGGCCCACGGTGCACACGGCGGACACCACCTCGTTGAGGACGGCGGTGAACGACGCGTCGGGCTCCGCGGCCATTATGCAGAGGAGTCCTATGATTATCGCGACGATGTACAGGAAGAGCACGGCGCTTGCCTCGTATATCGTCTCGCCGTCTATCCTCTTTTTGAACGCGACGGTCTCCTCCTTTCTGCCGGCGGTCCCTATGGCCGCGAGAATGAGGACTGTTACCGTCGTCACCTTGAGACCTCCCGCGGTGGAGCCGGAGTTGCCGCCTATGAACATGAATATGATGTTTAAAACGTTCCCGCCGTTCGTCAGGCTCTCGTAGGGAACCGTGTTGAACCCCGCCGTCCTCGGAGTCACGGAGAGGAACAGCGCGTTGAGTATCTTGCTGCCGGTCCCCATCGAACCAAGGGTCTCGGGATTGTTCCACTCGAACGCGCCGAAAAGAATCCAGCCGCCGAAAACGAGCACCGCCGACGCGACGAGCACGAGCTTCGTGTGAAGAGAGTATCTTTTGACCTTGAGTCTGTAATTCTTTATGTCGTACCACACAAAGAACCCGAGTCCTCCTATGAGGACCAAAAGCACCACGGTGATTATGACGAGGGGGTTGGATGCGTAGTCCACAAGCGAGTTTCCCGTAAGGGCGAAGCCCGCGTTGCAAAAAGCCGAGATGGAAGTGAATATTCCGTTCCAGATTCCTTTCCCCCAGCCCATGTCTGGGATAAACGCACCGCTCAAAAGAATCGCGCCGACAAACTCAACGATGAACGTGCCCGCGAATATCGTGCTCATCATGGCCCTCAGAGAGTCGAAATACATGCCGCCTGACGACTGCTGTATGAGCTTCCTGTCAGACAGGGACGTGGATCTTTTGAGAAGGACCATGAAAAAAGATATGAACGTTATGAAACCTAGGCCGCCGAGCTGTATCACGATGAGCAGGACTATCTGTCCGAAAAGCGTGTAATACTCGGCCACGTCGACTATGGAAAGCCCCGTGACGCAGGTCGCGGAAACGGAAGTGAAAAACGACGTCATGAAGTCGCCCCACCCCTTCTCCGTCGTGGATACCGGCAGTGCCAGAAGAAACGCCCCCGCGAGCAACACGCCCAGAACGCCTAGGGCGACCGCCAGGACGGGGGATATGCTGATTTTTTTTCTCTTCCTTTTTGCCATACGCAAATTATAGTTCACATGAACGCATTATGCAAGATTGAAACGGACAAATTTTTGTTTTCCGCGCTCTTTCGCAATAATGTAATTTTTTAACATTTTCACATAAAAATATGTGATTTTGAATGCCGTTTTCTTGACCTCACAATTTAATGTCGCTATAATGTAACCGTAACAAACAAAATTTGTAAATTATTTTCAATAACGGGGTACAAAATGAAAAGGGAAAGAGTAGAGGAAATAGCGGATATTTTGGACAAACGCGGAAAAATGACGCTCGAACAGCTCGAGGAGGCCTTCCCGAACGTCTCGCAGATGACTCTCAGAAGAGACCTTTTCCAGCTCGAAGAGGACGGAAGAATCATCCGCGTAAGGGGCGGCGCGATGTCCGTAAAGGAAGTCCAGAAGGTGTCGGGAGAGGCCTACATCAAAAAGACGACCATCAACACGGACGCGAAGCTCGTCATCGCCCAGAAGGCCGCCACCCTCATAGACGAGGGCTCGTCCATTTTCCTCGACGGCGGCACGACCGCCATGTACCTCGCGAAAGAACTCTCCGACATGAAGTGCAACATCTTCACGAACGGCATCGCCGTCGCCATGGAGCTCGCTCAGAAAAAGAACCTGAACGTCACCGTCGTCGGAGGACAGCTCATGAGAGAGAACCTCTCCACGGCCTCCCCCGCGGCGAAAGAATACTTCGAGAGAACGAACTTCGAGATAGCGATAGTCTCCGCCACGGCGTTCACGCCGGAAAACGGGTTTTCCTGCAACAGCCAGATAGAGAGCGACCTTCTGAAGCAGGTGTTCGGGAAGGCCCGCCAGGTGTTCATGATGCTGGACACCTCTAAAATCGGCAAGATAAACCCCTACACGTTCGCGCACATAGAGGACATTGACGTGCTGATTACGGACGACAATCTCCCGAGGGAATACAAAAATCTTTTCGAGGACAAGAACATCGTCGTCATGTGATATTGCTATAGGAAAAAGTTTACGGGACCCAGCGGTCCCGTTTTTTTTTGCGTCAGTCGCTCCATTTGTGAAATGGCTGGGTCTTGTCCTTCACGTCGTCGTAGAACTCGAAATACCTGTCCCTTATCTCGCCTATGGTAGCGTCGTCCGGAAGGCAGCCGAAGATCTCCTTCAAATCCTCCTCCGTGAGGTCCTCGAACTCGATCTCCCCGTCGAAGGTGCTCGCGAGTCTCATGAGGTCAAGTTTTGTTATTCTCATGCTCCTCTTCCTTTTTGTACGCGTAGTTTCTTATGAACGGCATGTGCGTTATCGCGGAGAACATGACCTCCAGTCCGAATATGACGAGGTGAAGGGCTATGTGCTCCATGGGGTCGTATATGAGAAGGATGGAGAACACGAGCTCGATGAGCCCCCTTATCACGAAGTAGGTGACGTTTTCGTGTTTCGACGCCCCGCTTATCGCGTGGTTGAACGCCCTCGCCGCCTCGACGAGGCCGTACACGCCCCAGACCACCCCGATGAAGACGTTGGCCCATATGTACAGTTCCTCCCCTTCTTCCCCGCCCGTCACGGCGAACGAGGTGTCGACGAGAATCATGACGGCGAGAATTATGAATATGATTGGCGTCGCCATGGACTGTTTCTCCGTTTCGAGGTACTCTTTGCGGATAAGGGCCCTCACGAACCTCACCGTGCCGAAGATAAAGAGGAGAGAGCCCGCCACGAACGGAAATATCTTCGTTATTAT
The DNA here is from genome assembly GCA_021203845.1 of Clostridia bacterium. Taxonomy (GTDB): domain Bacteria; phylum Bacillota; class Clostridia; order Christensenellales; family Borkfalkiaceae; genus Coproplasma. Next base: position 3,596 of record JAJQAK010000009.1, read on the forward strand.
CTCCATTTCGTAGATTTCGTCCAAAACGAGGGAAAGAGTCGCGAGGATCAGTCCGAAGGCGAAATAAGACCACAGCACGATGTATCTCGCCCTGTTTTCCGACATGTGGGTAAAACGCACCACGCGTTTTATCGCGGTGTTCGCGGTGAACTCCTCGACTATCTCCTCAGCGTACCCGCCGCCTTCTTCCTCCTCCTCTTCCTCGAATATCCCGCCGTATCCTGGAAACGACTCGGCGCCTTTCGAGTATGCGGAGTACGACAGCTCTTCCTCGCTGTCTCTGAACTGGACGGTGTCCTCGTTCCGCGCGCTGTCCGGGGAATAATCGGTGTATGAAAGGTCGTCTTCTTCATCCGGCATGGCATCATCTCCGTCAATATTTCTTCCGTCTGCGTTTTAATTTTACCAAAGCGGCCCGTGGCTGTCAACATCGCTTTCGCCGGTCAAAATCCCCGCAAACGCAAAATACGGAGTGTCTCTCCCCGTATCAATGTGTCGCAATATGGTTTTTTAAGCCCCCGCGCGCTGGGTTTTTTAATTTCCCGGACCGGCTTTCAACATCCCGCGGCGCACGAGTAAAACTCAACGCAGGTACTCAGGAAGGACGCGAGCAGCACTATGTCGGCAGCGGTGATGACCCCGCCGAAAATCGCGTGGTACATCCCATCCCTGGTTTTCTGCGTGACCAGATGGGTGACAAGGATCACGAGCACAACTACGGCGACGAGACAGATGAACAGGCCTATTATCAGAATCACGATGTCGAAGATGTTCAGCGGCACGGTTCCGAGAAAAGCAAAAAGCAGAGCAAGTACCGGGAGCAGCCACGAAAGACGCAGTATTCTGCTTTCGTTCTTCTTATAAAAACTGTCGATGTTCTCGGAAACTTTTTTGTCGGACTTATCTTCGGGATCTTTCTCATCGTCGGTTTCGTCCGTGTTCTCGGGCAGGCCCTTCAAAGATTTGTCCCCGTCCTTTTCTTCGTCCGGCGTTTCGGACAGATCTCGGCCGCAGAAAGGGCAGAAGCTGAAATTTGAATCTTCGTCCCGGATTTCTTTCCCACACCATCGGCAATACATGGGTGTTCACCTCTCAGGCTTATTTTCAATGTACATGTTCAATAATAAACCAAGCGGGGACATTAAATCAACCATGTTGCACTCGGATCCGGATTTTTGCACACACAAAAAAATTTCGGGCACATTTCCTGCTCAAAATGCACCCTGTTGCCTGTTTTTTT
>JAJQAK010000035.1 GCA_021203845.1 Clostridia bacterium
AAGATTATAACATAAATCGACAATTTTGCAACCTTCTTCATGTACAAAAATGACATTTTTGCAACCTTAATATCTGTCAAAAATGACTATTTTGCAACCTGAAATAAGAGCTAAAATGACAGTTTTACAACCTTTGCATTGTATCGGTCCGTTTGATGAAAGGTGGCGCATTATTCAACTGATATTTTTTGATTGTGATGTGACGAAAACGGACGCCCCACGATTATCCCCGTGGAGCGGGCATGCGTTGACACAATTAAAATTCGTTTTGTGAGGTTTCGAGGGACCTATATTGTTGATTTTCAGCACCTCGGGCTGTATACTTAAATGCGACGGACGGAAAGTGGGTTTTCCGCCGTCATGATTTAACCGCGACGCGGACCTTGTCCGCTACGTCCGGGCGCTTTTTTTTCTGACTTACAGAACCTAAAAGATATGCTGTATGTTGTCTGTCTCGGTACGGTCGTTCTGGCCGTTGTCGTTTATCTGATATTCCATAAGTTTTTCGCGAGGCATTTATCCCTTTGCCTCAAACTCTTTTCCGTACTTCTTTTCGCGGTATTCGCCGTGCGCTACTACGCGTCGTCGGGGTCGCTCTTTTCAGATGTGGAGGGGCTCACTTTAAACAACCCTTTTTTCGACGAGAGCTTAAAGCCTTTTTCTTCGGCGGCTTTTTCGGACGCCTTCTGCGCCATAGTCGCGGTGGCTTCGTGGCTCGAGATATCGAGCGTTCTCGTCATCGTCATAATACCGTTCTTTTCCGGCGAGAGCGTCTTTAAGAACGTCGCGAAGACGTTTACGCTGTTTTTTTCCATAATAAACATGGTCCTTCTTCGCTGGACCTCTTTTTCGTACACGGGAAGCTACTCTCTCGATTTATGTTCCGTGTGCACGGCTGTGGAGGCGGGGCTCGTCTTTTGCGGGTCGCTTTTCGCGCTGTATTCGGGCGGCGGGTTCAAAATAACGGGGAAAGAGTTCGGACAGATGATGGCGGTCGTCCCCGTCCTTTTGCTTTTCACCGTGGCGCCGTACCTTCCGAGGGCGCTTTTCGGGGACTTCGGATACACCGCGGCCGTCAAATTCAAGTCCTTCCACAGGGGATACATCTATGCCGCGCTTTTGTTCGTCATAGTCATGTACCTGTACCTTCGGAGAAGGAACTTCGAGTACGTGCGCATGATACTTTTGTACGTGTCGCTCGCGGCGGTTATCACGTACTGCTCCAAATACGACTACACGTCCATTTACACGGTTTCGGAGTGGCCGCTGCACCTTTGCAACACGATAATGTTCCTCGTGCCGCTCTGCCTCATATTCAAGTTCGACTGGCTTTTCTATTTCACGCTCTTTTTCGGTGTTATAGGGGCCTTAGTCGCCATGCTACTTCCTACTTATGTGAGTTCCTCGGGCGTTCTCACCCCGGAGTGCGTCTCGTACTGGCAAAACCACATCCTGGCCTTCGGGATGCCGCTCGTCATGCTTTTCACGGGAGTGTACGAGAGGCCGAAGTTCAGACACTTCCTGTATTCGCTCATAGGTTTCGCCGTGTATTTCGTCTTCGTGATAATTTTGAACTCCTATCTCGACACGGACTTTTTCTACACTAACAAGGACCAGATAACCTCGCTTCTCGGAAGCTTCGGGATAAGGCTCAAGGACTTCTCGCTCACGTTTAACCTTCCCAACAGCACGCTCACGTATTACCCCGTCTACCAGGTGCTTCTTTTCTTCATCTACGTGGCGATCTCTTTCGTCGTGTGGCTCATATACGTTTACATCTTCAGGCTCCAGGACCACTATAGGAAGGTTGAAGGAAGGCGCCGCGAGATAAAGGCCGAGGAGTACGCCGCGTGCGCGGCTTACGGGGTCTCGGACGTCGAAGAGTGCGTCAACCCGGAGACGGTGGGAAAAGTCGTTGTTGACCATGTCTACAAAAGATACGGCGACAACAAAGAATACTCCGCGGCTGACGTAAGCTTCGAGCTTCGGGCGGGGGAGATAGTGGGCTTTCTGGGCCACAACGGCGCCGGAAAGAGCACGATAATAAAGAGCATTGTGGGCGTCCATCCCGTGACGAAGGGCACCATAGAGGTGAACGGCCACGGCGTCTCGACGCAGCCCGTGGCGGCGAAGTCGGAGGTGGGTTTCGTTCCCGACCATTACGCGCTTTTTGAAAAGCTCACGGGCCGCGAGTACGTAAACTATATGGCGGACCTCTACGGCGTCACCACGGAAAAAAGACGAAAAAGAATTGAGTACCTCACAAGGAAACTCGGAATGGACGAGTCGATGGACTCAAAGATAGAGACGTACTCGCACGGCATGAAGCAAAAAACCGCCATAATCGCGGCGCTCGTGCACGACCCCAAGGTGCTCGTTCTGGACGAGCCGCTCACGGGTCTCGACCCCGTTTCCATCTATGAGGTCAAGGAATGTCTCAAAGAGCACGCCGCGAAGGGGAACATAGTCTTTTTCTCCACGCACCTTATGGACGTCGCGGAAAAGCTTTGCACCAGGGTGATAGTCATTAAGGGCGGCGTCATCCGCGACGAAGCGAAAACGGAAGACATAATGGCGGAGTACGGCAGTCTCGAAAGCTATTTCATGGCGTTCGGCGAAGAGGACACCGACGTAAAAAGAGTGCCCGTTCCCGCGGACGCCGACGACAGGTTGAAAAGGGACTACATGTTCCGCGAAAAGGCCAAGGCCGTGGAGGTGACGAAATGAACGCTTTCAAAACACTTTTCGTCATGCAGCTCCGCCAGAAAATCGACATGTCGAGCGCGAACAGCCCCAAAAAGATTGTTTTCAAGACGGTCTTCGCGCTTCTGATATTCCTCGCGGTCATGGCGATAGCCTACGTCATCTTTTTCCTCTTTATATACCTCCATTTGTTCTCGCCGCTCGACTACCTGCCCGTGAGCGTCATGTCGGTGGTGTTCCTTCTGCTTCTCGTATTCTCGCTCATAACCTGCACGGTGAGCCTTTGCAAAACGCTTTTCACGTCGAAGGACAATCAGTTCCTCATAACATTCCCGGTGCAGCCGTCTACGATTTACCTTTCCAAGGTGTGTGTGTCTTTCGTCTACGAGATGAGAAGGACCTTCTATTTCCTCATGCCGATATTCATCGCATACGCGGTAATCACGGCGCTTCCCTGGTACGCGTATTTATGGATTATATTCATGCTCACCGTCTTTACGGCGTTCATGGTGGTATTCGCGGCGTTTGTCGCGCTCCCCGTCTACTACATAGTGCAGTTCTTCAAAAGGCACAGGGCGGTCAAATACGTCGTCGGATTCGCACTTTTGGCGGCACTTGTCGTGTTCGTGGTGTGGCTCATAGGCCTCATTCCCTCCGACATAAACCTCATAAGGAGCTGGTCGAACGTTTCGGAGTACTTAAGACAGTTCCTCAATTGGTTCACGACGAAAGGCTTTTCTTTTTGTTACTTCTTTGCGGAGTGCCTCTGCGGCCCGGACGTAGCGTACACGGGTAAGTTTTTCACGGGCACCACGTTCATAGTTTTGGGCGTGCTTGTCGCCGGGATAATAATCTTCGCTCTTGTCGACCTCGTCATATCTCGATTCGTGTATTCAAGAGTCGCGGAGAGGCAGTACGAGTTCAACAAAAAACTCTGGGGAAGGAGAGGCGCCGACAGGCAGATGAGAAAAGGGGCGTCTTCTTTCCGTTACGACGGCAAGCGGACCCTTTTGGACGGCAACATGCTGGCGGCGGTCATAGCGGTCATAATAATCACCCCGGTCACCGTGCTTTTCATAAACGCTGTATTCGCGGCGATAAGCAAGAGGGTTATCGGCGATTATCTCGCGATGTCGTTCAACGTTCTTATAGTTTTGCTTTTTTCGACGTCCTCAAACGTATGGGTGTCGTCCATATACAGCAGAGACGGCGAGGCCCTCGCCGTGCATAAGACGAAGCCCGTGAAGGCCACTGCGGCGCTGATGGAAAGGCTTTCCATGAGCATAATGGTGACTTTCCTCGTGGTGGTTCCGGCGTCGGTGATATTTTTGGCGGAGGCGGGGGCTGCGCCCGGAGAGTCGGTTCTCGTCATAGCGACAGAGCTCGCGGTGTCCCTCGGTCACCTATTTTGGAGCGCGGAGATGGACGCGGTGAATCCGAAGCCGCAGGTCTACAGCACCTCGGGCGCGGCGGGGGTCAACCCCAACGAGGTCAAATCCGTGGCGCTTTCCTTTTTCCTTTCCATCATCACGATGGGGGTGGTGCTTTTCTTCCTCATGTACGACCCGGGATATGTGTATGTGAGAACCCTTATACTCGCGGGGATATTCCTCGCGTACCGCGTGGGCGTTTTCGCCTACAAGTCGAGAGTGGTGTACGAGGAGATGTGACACATGAAAAAGTCTTCCGCGTTTCTCATCGTCATAGTTCTCATTGTTTCCGTGGTGGTCATATCGTTCTTCGGGAAATCCATCGCGGTGGGGCAGTTCGAGGTGTACATGACGGACGTCTGGATTACCAACGAAAAGGACGCCAACAACACGATATACGTTGATTACGACGACGTCTTCGGCTTCGGTTCAGTCACGCTTGATTACGACTATCTTCCCGTCGACGCCGACTATCCCAATAAGGTGAAATATTCGCTCACGAACAACACCTACACGGACGAAAACGGCGAAGAGCAGATCGTCGCCGAGATACGTGGCGCGAGCGAAGTCCTGTTTCACACGCGTGGCGCCGTGGTCGCGTACATACGAACGACGGACGGCTCCGGGAAGTCGGACTCCGTCAAAATAGTCTGCGTTTGAGTCCCGCTCGCTCG
>JAJQAK010000106.1 GCA_021203845.1 Clostridia bacterium
CTACAAGGTCGTCTACGACATAGGCTATCTTTCCGATTTCGAGGACGGCAAGCCCTATTATCTGAGAAGGCTCAGAAGGTCGTACAGGGAGGGACACCCCCTTATTCCCGCTCTCAACTCGTTTTGCGAAAGGGAGGAGGACTACGTCACGCTGTCCGTAAAGATTGACAGCGAATATTACGGCGAGGCGGAGGCGCTCTTCGCGAAGCTCGACATGGACGTTCCTCAGGCCGTGGAAAGGTTCATAAAGTCCTGCGTGGAAGACGGCACCGTTCCGGAAAGCGTCCGCGACTTCAAGTGACGTGCCCGCCCGGAGGAAATCATGAGAATAGTGTTTTTCGGTGATTCGATAACCGACTGCGACAGGGACCGCTCTGACCCCAAGTCCCTAGGCAACGGGTACGCGAAGATTCTCGCGGACAAGCTCCGTCCGATTTATCCCGACACCGACATAGACCTCATAAACAGGGGCGTCTCGGGCGACGAGGTTTCCGACCTTCTCAAAAGGGTGGACGAGGACGTCTTGGCGTACGGGCCCGACGTCGTGGTCATGATGATAGGCATAAACAACACAATCCACCAGTTCAAGAACGGCAAGATTCTCGACTACGACGCGTTCGCGAGGGACCTTCGCGCGCTTCTCACGAGGATAAAGGAGGCGGGGCCCGTGCTCATTTTCCTGGAGCCGTTCCTTCTCCCCGCGCCGGACAAAAAGCGGATGCGTCCCGTGTTCGCGAAGGAGCTCCAGATAATAAACGACATAGGGCTCGAAATTGCGGACGAGTTCGTGGCGTACGACGAGATGTTCAACGGACTGTGCGAGACGAGAAATTACACCGATTATTCGGAGGACGGCGTGCACCCGACCTACGAAGGGAGCATGATAATAGCCGATCAGGCGATAAAGGCGATAAGAAAACATCTGATGTAGACACGAAAAAAAAGCCCGGGGGAACCCGGGCTCGTATATTAGTGAAGGCTATTTCGTGAGGCGCTCTATCGCCGTCTTGTATATGTTGAAGCAGCGCTCCACCTTGTCGAAGGATATGTATTCCTCCGCCTGGTGCATGACCTTGTCGTCTTCGGCCTCCTCCGGCCCGAACGCCGCGCCGCACTTCAGCGCCCTCGCGTAGGTGCCGCCGCCTATGGCTATCGGCTCGAGGTTTTTTCCGGTGTACTCGTTGTACACGGCGCAGAGCGTCGTGATTAGCTTCCCGTTTTTGTCGTTGTAGAGGGGCGCCTGCTCGTTGGTTATCTCGTAATCGAGTTTATGATTATGTATTATTTTTAATATATCTTCCTTCTTCATGGTGGCGGGGTAGCGTATGTCGCAGGTGACGAAGATCTTGTCTCCTTCCTGTGACACGATGTCGGGGGAGAGGGTAAGTTTCCCGGTCTCGTCCTCGAGGTCTTTGAGGCCTATCTTTTCCGTGAATAGGAGGTCGTGTATATCCTTAAGACCGAGGTAGAGGAGGACGGGCGCTATCGCGTTTTTCCCTTCGTCCGGGGTGGAACCGTGCGCGCCGACGCCGCGGGACACGACGAGTCCGTCCTCGTACGTGAGACCGTACTTTTTGAGTTTGTCCTCGTCCGCTTCCGCCTTGACCGTGCAGAGGTCGCAGACCATGTTCGCGCGCGTGCCGCCGGAAAGCTCCGAAAACGAGGTTTTTCCGAGGTCGAAGCAAACTTTTATGTGTAAAATCCCTTTTTCCGCATAGAGCACGGGAAAGTCGGCGTCGGGGGAGATTCCTTCGTCGGGCATGTGCGCCACCTTGTTGTAGTGGTCGAGGCACGCCCAGCCGGTCTCCTCGTTGCAGCCGCATATGAGCTTTATCTTTCTTGAGGGGACGAATCCTTCGTCCCTGAGAGCTTTGAGGGCGTAGAGGGACATTATCGCGGGTCCCTTGTCGTCCACGGTGCCCCTGCCCCAGATTTTACGGTTCTTTTCGTCTATCTCGCCGCCGAAGGGGTCGTGCACCCAGCCGTTCCCCGCGGGGACGACGTCGAGATGCACCAAAATCGCGAACTCCTCGCCTTCGCCGAAGATCACCTCTCCTGCGTAGTTGTCGTAGTTGTGCGTCTCGAACCCGAAGCTTTCCGCAAGGGAAAGGTACGCCTTGAGCGCCTCCGCGACGTCTTTCCCGAAGGGCATGTCTCCCTCGGGCGCCCGCTGCCAACTCGGATACTTTACGAGATCCGATATGCTTTTGATTATGTCGTTCAGATAATCCATGAAATTTATGTCCTTATAAAAGAATTTTCCGTGTTCAATTATACAGCAAGCGGGTATTGCGGTAAAATTGATTAGGCTCCGGGCGGGACCGGAGCGTGAAATTTTCCGTTTAAAATTGCATTATTTTCTTAAACGCGGTACAATAGGGGAAAGAGACAGCGGCAAGAGGTGCGATATGGCGATAGCCATAAGAAAAATGACCGACTCACGGAAAAAAGAGGCGGCACGCGAGTTCGCCGAAAGATGGGCGGACAGAGGATACGAAAAGGGGGAGGCCCAGTCGTTCTGGATAGACCTCCTTCAGAGCGTATTTGGTGTGGAGGATGTGGCTGCCTACATACAGTTCGAGAAGGCCGTGAGGGTCCCCGTGACGGTCAACTACACCAAGAACACGAGGCGCGCCACGGAGTTCATTGACGGATACATTCTGTCAACGCTCGTTCTTATAGAACAGAAAGGGGCTTCCGAGGATCTTCTTTTGCCGCAGAAAAAGTCAAGTGGCGTCGAGGAGACCCCGTACGAGCAGGCCTTCAGATATGCGAAGCACCTGCCGCACGCAGAATCTCCCCGCTGGATAATACTTTGCAACTTCAGAGAGTTTTACATACACGACCTTGACAACCCCGGAAAGGAGCCTTCGCATCTTCTTTTGAGCGAGCTTCCCGACAGGGTGCATGTGCTGGGCTTTCTCGTGGACAGAAACCTCGAGCCCATAGACGAAATCGCGCCTTCCTTCGAGGCGGGCACGCTCATGGGCAGGCTTTACGATGCACTGAGGCCCCAGTACGCCGACCCCGACAGCGCGGAGAGTCTCAATAGTCTGAGCATGCTCTGCGTGAGGCTCGTATTCTGTCTCTACGCGGAGGACTCCGACCTCTTCCCCGAGCATCTTCTGTTCAACAGGTACATGAGGACGTACAGCGCGAGCACCGCGAACGTCGGGCTGGAGACGCTCTTTTACGAGATTCTCAACAAAAAACCGGAAGATAGAAACCCTGAATTCAACCCGCTCATGAAGTCGTTTCCGTACGTGGACGGCGGGCTTTTCCAGGACACCGGCATGCACGTGCCGCCATTCACCGACGGAATAATGAATCTTCTTTTGCACGACGTGAGTGAGAAGTTTGACTGGCTCAAAATAAGTCCGACGATTTTCGGGGCGCTTTTCGAGAGCACGTTGAACCCCGATACCAGGGCGTCGAATGGTATGCACTACACATCCGTCGAGAACATCCACAAGGTCATAGACCCGCTTTTCATGAACGATCTGGAAAGGGAGTACATGCTCATAATGCAGCATGGCGACGGGTACGGCCGCAGAAAGAAACTCGAGGCGTTCAGGGACAAGCTCGCCTCGCTCAGATTCCTCGACCCCGCGTGCGGTTCGGGGAACTTCCTCACGGAGACATACATATCGCTTCGCAGGCTGGAGAACAAGGCTCTCTCCCACATCTACGGCGGAAAAGACCAGATAAAGATGGTTTCCGCGGAAGACATGGCGGGGATCATCAAAGTGAACATAAGTCAGTTCTATGGCTTTGAGATAAACGGTTTCGCCGTCACGATAGCGAAGACCGCGCTTTGGATTGCGGAAAGCCAGATGATGCGCGAGACGGAGGCCATTCTCAAAACTGACATAGACTTTCTGCCCATACGCTCCTCCGCGAAGATAGTCGAGTGCAACGCGCTCGGCATTGACTGGGAGGACGAGGTTCCGAAGGCCGGGATGAGTTATATCATAGGCAACCCTCCGTTCCAGGGTGCGAGGGTGATGAACCAGTCGCAAAAAGACGACGTCAAGCGCGTTTTCGGAAAAAGATGGGATAGCGCCGGCGACCTCGACTATGTCGCTTGCTGGTTCAAAAAATGTTCCGACTTTATGAAAGGGACGAGAATCCGCTCTGCCCTTGTCGCGACGAACTCCTTATGCCAGGGGGCGAGCGTGGCGAACCTTTGGTCGCACCTTTTCGAGGACGGCGTTCACATAGACTTCGCTTACAGGACATTCCGGTGGGACAGCGAGGCCACGGTCAAGGCGCACGTACACTGCGTCATCGTGGGGTTCAGCAGGGCGACCAATCCTTCGGAAAAATACATATACGACGGCGAGAAAAAAAACAGGGCGGAAAACATCAACGGGTATCTCGAGGACGAGGAAAACCACTTCGTAAAAAACAGGTCCGCGCCCATATGCGACGTGCCCGCGATGGGGATAGGCAACATGCCCATTGACGACGGCAACTATCTCTTCTCCGAGGCGGAACGGGATGAGTTTGTGAAAAAAGAATCCGAGGCGGAAAAATACTTCAGACCCTGGTACGGCGCGGAGGAGTTTATTAACAGAAAACCCAGGTGGTGTCTGTGGCTCGGGGAATGCACTCCCGCTGAAATAGTATCCATGCCGCAGTGCGAAAGACGTGTCAAGGCGGTGAAGGAGTTTCGTGAAAGCAGCGACAGGCCCACGACGAGGAAACTCGCGGAAAGGCCCAC
>JAJQAK010000053.1 GCA_021203845.1 Clostridia bacterium
GTAAGTTCACCGATTTAAAAGAGGCATTTGTATGACCGAGCTGCATCTCACGCCCGAGGGCGACATAGGGAAGGCAACGGAAAGCCTGGAAGGCCCCGCCACAATCTATTTGGCGCCCGGGACGTACCGACAGAAGATTCATATAAAAGGCGACGGGGTAACTCTCATAGGCGCGGGCAGGGAGGCGACCGTCATCACCTTCGACGACTACGCGAGAAAGCTCCATCCGGACGGCAGGGAGTACAACACTTTCAGGACGGAGACCGTGCTTGTCACGGGCGACGACGTCACCGTGAAGGACCTTACGATAGAGAACGCCGCGGGCTCCCCCGAGACGAAGGGGCAGAGCATAGCGCTTTTTGTCCACTCAAAGCGTTTTTACGGGGAGAACCTCTGCGTGTCGTCCACGCAGGACACCCTCTTTTTATCGCCTTTCCCGGACGACCTCGTGGCAAGATACCGCGGATTTCTACCGGAGGAGAAGCTCGTAAGGGAGGGACAAAACGTGCACCTTTTTAAAAACTGTAAAATATCGGGGACGGTGGATTACGTGTTCGGCGGGGCGCGGGCGCTTTTCGACGGGTGCGAGTTCGTCTCTTTGAGGGACGTAAGAGGCACGTGCTACGTCGCGGCCCCGTCTCATCCCCTCGCGGAAGATGTCGGGTTCGTATTTTATAAATGTGCTTTTGTGGGAGGCGGAGCGGACACGGGAGAGGTGTATCTCGCGAGGCCTTGGAGGGATTTCGGGAAGTGCGTCTTTTTGGGCTGCCGCACGGACGTAAGCGTGAACCCTCTTCTTTTCGACAAATGGGGCGACACGGAAAGGGACAAGACCGCGAGGTTCCTCTATTCCGGTTTTTCGTCCGAACGTCCTCTCTCTCCCGCGAAGTGGGCGAAAGAAATGACGAAGGAGGAGGCGGACGCGTGTCTTTCTAAGGTCGAAGCGATGCTTTCGTACCCACGCGCCGTCGACTGAGTCATCCACAGTGCTCATAGTCGTGCCGAAAGGCAGAAAATCAATATGTACGATAAGGCAGAGAGTCGTTGCGGCGGCTCTCTTTTCGGATGCGGATTGAAATCAGCCTATCAGTTTTTCCGTGATGTAGGAGAAAAGCTCCGATATCTCCTCGGGAGGCGTTACGCAGCCTTCGTTTACCCAGTGGCGCACGAGCTCGTATCCGCCGTGGCAGATGAAGAAAAAGAGCTCTTCAAAACGCGGGCAGTTCCCCTTGGCACGATCTTTTATCTGGCTTACGATTTCCGGCAGGGAGAAGATCTTTTCCGAAAGGTCCTTGTCGATGTCGCTGTTGAGCATGACCGCCGCCACCTTGCGGTTTTCCCGGAGAATGCATAGAAGCCTCGTCAGGGAGCTTTGTCCGTCCCGTCCGGCACCAAGATTTTCGCTTAGAAGCTTCAGCATGTCGCTTTCCATTTCGTAGTATAGGGCGGTCTCATCCGCGTAGTGCTTGTAGAACGTCGTCCTGTTGATTTCCGCCCTCGCGCATATTTCCGATATCGTCACCTTGTTAAAAGGCGTTTCTCGCAGTATGTCCACGAGCGCCTCTTTGAGAAGTTTTTTGGTGAGCCTCACCCTCTGATTTTCCATAAATTCCCTCGACAGATTCGGGCGAAACGTCGCTTTCGTCCGTTATTTTTACCCTTTGTCGGTTTCGCGTCCATTTTGTCAAATTTGCCCACCGACTGACTTTTGCCGTAAGTTGACGCGGTTTTGTCTCCTTTATTATAATTGTCTAAGTTTACAAAAGCAACACGGCGTTGCTTTTACAAAGGAGTGTATATGAAAAAATTTGCGGCGTGTCTGACAAACCGCAGACTGTGGTTTTTTTGGATTACGATAATCGTCGCCGTGGCCTGCGCGGTCCTCATTCCGTTCGTCGAAATAAACGAGGACCTCACGAAGTACCTTCCTTCGTCCTCCAACATGAGGCAGGGGCTCGACATCATGGAGGACGAGTTTCCGGAGATAGAGATGAACGGGGAGTTCTCGCTGATGTTCGAAGGGCTTTCCGACGAGGAAAAGGAGAGCATGTACGAGGAACTGTCCGCCATGGACGGCGTCTCCGCCGTGACGTGGGACCCGGACGATTCGAGATACAACAAAGATGATTACACGCTCTACAAGATAACACTCGAGACCACGAGCACGAAGGAGACCGACTCCTTCATGAAAAAGCTTGTCAAGAGCTACAAGAAGGAGTACACGGTCTACAGCTATTATCTCGAATCCGAGGACAGCATCGTGGGTCAGCTCATCCCGTGGGCGATACTCATAGTGCTCGTCATCCTAGTCATAATGTGCAACGCGTACTTCGAGCCCGTGCTGATGCTCGCGGCGATAGGTGTCGCGATAGTCATAAACATGGGGACGAACATCATCTTCGCCTCGGTGGCGTCCATGACGTATTCTATAGCGGCCGTGCTGCAGCTCATTCTGTCCATAGACTACTCCGTCATGCTGATGCACAGGTACGGGCAGGAGAGGAAGACCGTGGAGGGAAGGGCGAGCAAGGAAAAGGCGATGGAGAACACGCTGTACCACTCGTTCGGATCCATATCGGGCAGCGCTTTCACGACCTGCGTGGGACTTCTCGTTCTTCTTCTCATGTCTTTCACCATAGGCATGGACATGGGGCTCGTCATCGCGAAGGGCGTTCTTTTCAGTCTCATATGCGTGTTCACGACCATGCCGACGCTGATTCTATGGAGCGACAAGCTTCTCAACATCACGGACAAAGGGAACATCGCCGCCAGGCTGAAGGAAAGGCGTAAAGTCAAAGAGGCGGGAGGGGGCAAAGACGCGTCTGGTGCGGAGGGAGACATGCCCCCCGCAAAGGAGGTGACGGCATGATAAACAGGATAGCCGCCGCGATAGGCCGTTTCTGCTACAGGTTCCGCATCCTCATGGTCGTTATCGGGATAGTGCTTTTCGGTGTGGTGTGCTACACGCAGTCGCTCGCCACGATATCCTACACGAACGACGCGAACGGAGACATGACCATAATGGAGGTCTTCCCGGAAGACACATTGGTGATTCTCATAAGCAACGATGACACGGATGTCGTCGTGGCCTACGTGGAAGACCTCGCCGAGTCGGACGAGCACATTCTCGAAGTGCAGGCGTATTACAACACCCTGGGACTCGAGATGACGCCTTCCGAGATGGTCGCGGCGATGGGCATGAACGACTTTGCGGACTACATCGTCTACATCTATTATATGTACGATTACACTCTGGAAAACGACATTGTCGCCTCTGAAATCGAGCCGGAAGATCTTACTCAAATGATATCGGGGATGTTAAGTCTCGACAAGGCGGAGTACGATGACTACTCTATAGCGATGTACGACTTCGTCATGTTCCTCAACGATCTTCTCACCAACGAGAATCTGACGGACACATTGACAGGCATGTTCTCATTGATGGGAATCGACATGGATTCCTTCGACATGCTTTTGGAAAACGTCGGCGTCATGACCGCCGGGAAGGAACAGCTCGTGGGCGAGAACTACACGCGCATCACTCTTTACATAAGTTACCCCGCGGAGTCCGACGAAATCTACGAGTTCTACGACACGCTGTCAGCGGACCTCGAGGAGATTACGTCCGAGTATTATCTCATAGGGAACACCGCGATGTCTTACGAGCTTTCCCAGACGTTTCGCTCGGAGTACGTGCTCATTTCCATAGTCACTGCGGTGGTCATATTTGTAATTGTCTGTCTTACCTTCAGAAAGTTCTCGATCCCGGTGCTTTTGGTGTGCATAATAGAGTGCGCGATATTTATAACCATGAGCGTGGAGGCGATGATAGGGACTTCGATGTATTTCCTCGCGCTGATAATCGTCCAGTGCATCCTGATGGGCTCCATGGTTGACTACGGAATACTTCTTTCCACCTACTATAGGGAGGTGAGAAAGACCATGACAAAAGAGGAGGCCCTTCCCGAAGTCATGACGAGGGCCATACGGGCGATTCTGATGTCCGCGTTCGTCATGATAGCCGTGACCTTCATCCTCGGCGCCGCCATGTCGGGTGCTCTCGCGGCGATACTCTTCACTCTCGGGATAGGCACGGTAGCGGCAGCGGTGCTCGTCATATTCTTCCTTCCCTCGCTTCTCGCTCTTCTCGACAGACTGGTGATGTGGGACTGGTACGGCGCAATCAAACGGAGACGTGCGACAAGGAAAGGCATCGCCACGGAAGGAGTACAGGGAGCGGAGCCAGAGACTTCGGAAGGAGCGGAAGACCCCTTCCCCAGTGACGCATCGGCGCCGGGATGTGGTGATACCGGAGAGACGGCGTAAAAATTCGGAATATTTCGGCGGTGCCTTCGCGGATCCTGCCTTTTGTCAAGTCACGTGGGGAGGTTGCATATTCATCATATATCAAACAGTTCCACTATGGCGTTTTAAATCGGATTATATAATTTGAATTGGATAAGTTCTTTAGACCTTTATAGTCACGGTCTCCATAATATCAGATATTTCACAATCCAAGGCGTTGCAAACCTTTATCAATACGTCAGTCGTAATGTTTTCTCCTTTCGCCATTTTAGCTAGCGAAACGGTACTGATCCCGCTTATCTTTCTTAAATCCTGACGCGTCATATTCCTATCTATCAAAAGCTTCCACAGCTTATTATAACTTATTGCCTTTGCCATCATTCTCCTTTTAAAGGCTGTAATTTCATTCT
>JAJQAK010000034.1 GCA_021203845.1 Clostridia bacterium
CGCGGGGCGATGTCAAGTCACGTCCCGTGGAAGTTTGGTGAGTTTTTCGCGGAAAAAATTTTCACGTATTATTTTTAACCGTCAGAAAAATGGAAATCCGCACGCCTTCGCGGCGCGCGGATCTCCAACAAATTCGCATCACGTGGCCATCGCCGCGGGCTCACGGTTAATTTGCGTCCTCGCCTTTGCCATTATTCTGACCACTCAAATAATCTTCGTACGTACCTTTGCCGTGGGCTGTCTCCCCATCCCCGTACTCGGATGTGCACCAATATATGTTGCCCGCCTCGTCCTCGAATTCCGCGACATATATGTAGCCGTATTCCTCGCTCATAGTGACCGCTTCTCTGACCGTGTACGTTTTCCCGCACACGTCGCACATAAAGGTGCAGGTCGCGTATATTGTGGAAACATAATCGTTGCTCTCATCGCCGAGCTCCGTCTCCCACGACCAGTCGACGGACGCATCAGATTCATGTGTGTGCTCCAGCACGGTGCCCTCCTCTTCCACGGTATATGTGTCCGTATATTCCGTTCCTCCGTACGCCACGGACGCCGTGTAAACGGTCAGTTTGTTGCTCGTGCATGTCGCAGCTATCTCTTCCGAGGTGACGTTACCGTCTTCTAGAACGACGGTCTTCTCGGCGCAGAATTCGGTCTGGCAGGTGAGCGTGACCGTGCATCCCGAGATTCCGACCACCACTTCTTTGCCGTCTTTCGCCTCTGTCTGTTCTTCCCACGTCCATGTCGCCACATAGACATGATTGTGGGACTCGGCGACTCTTCCGACGACATACGAGTCGGCGTCCTTTTCCACGGCGTAACCTTCCGCTAAAAACTCATCTCCCGGCCACGACACGAACTCGCCTCCGGAAATCTCGAGTTTTGCGAAGACGTATCCGTCCCCGCCCGTCGTCTTACCGAGGCTGAAGCTTCCTTTGAATACGCCGCCCGAAATGTATATCTCCGCGCCCGCCGATACGCTCGTTTCGCTCGTTACGGCAAAAGTGTAATCGGTTTTTTGCACTGCGTCGGCAAAAGACCCTCCGCTGATATTTATCGTGGGACAGAAATTCTTCGCCGCCGCCACGGATTCACCGTCGTTACAGATTTCGATGACGTCTCCCGATGCCGCGCTGTAGTTTCCCCCGGAAACGTCGAGGTTGCCGTACGTCCTTATGCATCCTTCTGCGCAGGCCACTCCGGCGTATCCGGAAATTTCCATGCTGCCGAAAATTTCGTTTTCTATGTACTTGCCCCCGGTATACGTGCCGCCGTCCATTTTGAGGCTCGCGCCAACGTTTCGGCCGACGTATTCGTCCCTCTCCGCATCGTCAAGATATCCGTTGACGATGAGCGGTCTGTCGGAAAGAAGCCCCGTCTCTTCCAACGTGCCCGTGTGCGTCTCCGTCTCGTACACTATCTCGCCATCGTCGGTCTTCATTACAGTGCCGTTGCTGTCGGTTTTGGGTATCCTGTTCCCGTTCGCGTCAAGGACGTATTCCTCCCATTCGAACGTGTCATAGATCGCGTAGGTCGCGGACACGGTGACGTCGGACCCGATTTTCATGTCGCCTTTGTTCTCTATCACCGCGAAGGCTCTCTCTTCTGCGTCGACAGAAGCGGGTTCCGGGTCTCCCCCGCCCACAATCACGTCCTCGCCCACTCTCGCGAAGGTTCCGGAAGACAGCTCGACGATTCCTTCCTTGTTGTATATCGCGGAGCCGTTCTCGCCCGCGAGCACGCGGCCCGCGCCGGAAACGCTCGAATCGCAAACCGTGAGATTTGCCATGGGAAGCACGAAAACAGTGTGCGCCGCGCCGTCGGGAGCGAGAGAGTAGCCGTTCAAATCAATCTCCACGTCTGCGCCCTTTTCTATCTTGAGAGACGCGCCAATGTCCGACCTCAAAACGTATTTGCCGCTGCCAAGAACCCTGTAGGCATCCTCCGCGTCCTGTCCGTAAGTAGTTTTTCCTGCTTCCTCCGGCTCGCCGAAGGCCTCCGCCGAAGTGATGAGCCTCGTATATGAGGAAAGCTCCCCGGGCTCGAGCTCCTTGACGGTCTTGCATGTTTCGTCCGTGCACAGCGTTATCCATCTGCCGGAAACGTAAATCGCCTCCTGGGAATAATAGTGACCGTCCCCGTTCACGAGCGACCAGGTGACACCGCAGTTCGCGCATCTGTAAAGCCCATCGCCAGTGATATATAAGTCGTGCCCCGTCGCGGGGATTATGCCGCTGTACTGCGCCCCGCAACTGCAGGAATATATCCCGTATCCGGCGCTTTCGCAGGTGGGCTCGGAACCCTCCATGGGCGTGGCCGTATAAACATGGTTGTGAAAAATATCGAACGCTCCCGATATGTCAACGTCCACTTCCACGTTGACGTTCACCGAACCGTCCTCAGATTCGCCGGTCACGTACACCGAACCGCTCGACGACTCACCGTACACGTCGACAGAATAACTGGTTCCGGAGCCGGAAACAGTGCCGTCCGAGTCGGACGAGCCGTCGGAAAACAGCGCGTCGCACGCCATGAGGCTTACCGAAACCGAGGCCACCATGGCAATCCCCATCGCGACGCACAGCGTCCTGAACAATCTTTTCTTTTCCATTGTCCATCTCCTTATTTCAACACCGTGGCACGTGCCGCGGTCGTCACGGGCTGACTGTAATCGTAAAGCTCGGCGCCTATGGCAAGGCTGACGTTCAGAAGCCCGGACATCTCCAGCGATATGAGCATGAAGACCTCCGTGTCATTTTCGTCAAGCTCCACCTCTTCTGTTCCACCGTTCATGACGGAGTCGAGGGAGTATATCTTCGTGCTCCCGTCCGCGGTGCCTTCCGCTCCGCCGAGTCCTCCCACCAATTGCCCCAAAGCGACGTCATCGGGGACAAAGGCTTTCCCCGTGTTTGTCATATACACAAGCTTTACGTTCCCCAGACCAAGGAAATACTGTCCCCCGTAATCGTTTATTTTCGCGGCGAGATATTCGCAGTCCGTCTCGTAATCGCTTCTTGACTTCGTCGCTCCGGCGGAGGTTATGAGCGTGTCCTGGTTCAAAAGGAACTCGTATCCCGCGATGCTGTAGTTTACGTTTATCATGTTGACGCCCGACGTCCCGAAGTTGTTGTCCGCGCCGACATATTTCAAATTTATGGTGTCGCTGCCGTTTTCGTTGATTTGCCCCGAATACAGAGTCCTTCCGCGGTCCTTGAACGTCACGTCGAGCCCCGACAGCATGTTGCCTATGAACGTGAGGTTCATGTCGCTGAACCAAGCCTCGTCGCCCGCTATGTAGTTTTCTATAACGGATCTTTCGTCCACGTCGCACCCGGAGTCAAAATAGTATCCGTACACGTTCGCCTCGTCCTCCGTCTTGCTGAACGCCATGACGGCGGGTCCGCCAATGCGCCGTATGACGGAGTTGTTGAGCTCGTTTTTCGCGGAAACCCAAGAGTAAATTCCGCAGTTGTAGCAGTCGAGTATCTTGCTGTCATTGAGAATCGAGCAGGTATATCCCTCGTTCGTGTACTGGGAATGAACGCCTATGGAGAACTCACGGATTATGCAGTTGTCCATTACCATCTTCGTCGACTTCGCCTGAACGGCCTCAATGCTTCCCGCCGCCATTCCGTAGCCCTTGACGTTAGTCTTGTACGTGGGGTTGGAAAGGTTTCCTTTGAGGTCGACGTTCTTAAAGTAAACGGTGGCCCTGGACTCGGGATTTACCGCGGGCGTTTCGCCGCTGTCCATAAGACCGGAGAAACAGAAAAGACAGGACTGGGACGTGGGAACCGTCGTCTGGTCTTCGTAATACTTCAAATATCCCCATTTCCCGTCTTTGTAGTTTCCATTGACGAACTCCGTCAGCCCGTATTTCAAAGTGGAGCAGTCCATCCTGAATAGGTTCCCGTTTATGGTGAAGTCGCTTTTCATGTAATGGGTGTAGGGATACACCATGTCGCGGATGCTCCCTATCATGTTTTCATAGTAATTCCCGACGTCCCTCGCCTCCTGCTCGGAAACGAAGAACTCGGCGGGGATGTCGTCCTGCGTTATGTCTATGTTCGTCTGAAGGTAAATTCCCTTCGTGGCCTTGAGCGTCGCCGGGTCCTCCCCTTCCTCCTCAAGGAAGTCCTCCCAAAGCTGGTATGGTTTGTACGAAGTGAACGTCTTGGTGGTCGTGTCCCAGAACGCCCTCGCGGTGGACGTGTCCGTGCAGCCGGAATAATCCGCGGAGCTGTCCACGAGGTTTATTCTCCCGAGATCGAGCGCGGAATACACATTGTAGCCGCTTTCGACGTTCACCACCATCTCAACGGGGCTGATCGTCCTTCCGAAATAGTTTTCCTTGTATTCCGCCGGCGCCACGCTTATTCTGAAGCGTTTCCCCACCGCTTCCTCCGTGAAATAGAATCCGAAGTTTTCGTACGTCACGTAATCGTTGACGTCCAGATTGAGTTCTGTCTCGACGTCGCCGTTCACAAGGCAGACGGTGACGCCCGCCTCGAAGTTCAAGGTCTCGTACATCTCCCCCGTACGTGTGTTATAAATTGTGAGCTTGGGCTCGAATTTGAAAACGTTGTCGGACCCCACACAGTAATCTTCCAGCGCCGTCTCGGTGATGAATCTGTCGTCGTTGTCCTCGTCCTTCGCGCTCGACTTGACGTTGCCGTTCGCGTCCTTCTCGTCGCCGGAACGCTCCAGATTCTGTTTGTAGGTCGTAAGGAACTCGGGGTCGTCATAGTACACCACCTGAAGCGACGGCGACCAGGTCACCTCCACGGTGCCGACGTCGTACGTCTTCCCGTTTTCCAAAAGAAGACAGGTGATGTCGTACGTATCCTCCGGAATCTCTCCGCCGCCCATGGCGATGACTCTGTCCGCGTAGCCGTACAGTCCGTCGGTATAAAGGATGGCCTCGGTGTCGCTGTTGTTGGCCCTGTCGGTGTCGTATTCGACACTGGTCACACGATCGTTCGACCCGTCGCTGTAATACACCTGTATGACGAGCTTCCCGAAATCCACGGTGTCCGTGGGCTCGTAAGTTAAGTCGAAGCCGGAAAAAGCAACCCTCTCCACGGTCACATCGCCATCCGAGGAAGATCCCGAACCGGACCCGGTGTTGCCGGAAGTGTTTCCGTCACTCGACTGCGTCTCGGAATTGTCGTCGCTCTTTTCTTTCGAGCTGAAACTGCACGCGGAGAAAATCCCCGCGCCCGCCAAAAGCACCGCCGCAAGAGCGATTGCCGTCAGGCTTTTAAACAATGTTTTTCTTTTTGTCATCCGTCTCTCTCCCCGCGTTCCTTTCGGAGCGCTTCATGTCTCTCACCATGTCTGTATATCTATAAAAGCAATGCTTTGATTTTACCGTCCGAGTCAGTCAGCTGCACATGATTATGACGCTGTCCGACAAAGCCGAGCCGTCCGTCGTGACGACGTAGACCTCGACCATTCCTTTTTCAAGAAAGTACACCTCGCCGTTGCTGTTGACGTCCGCGAACACGTGCGTGTTTCCTTCGTCGTCTTCGTAGGTGTTGCCCGTTATGTAGTATTTGTATTTTTCCTTATACGTCGCGTTCTCCGGAAGCACTCTGCACTCAAGGAAGATGCTCGGAGCGTCCTTGCTTTCGTCGAAGTCGATGAATATCATGTTGCGGTTGTTGCTGCGCTCGTTGGTTATGGTAATGCTCTCTATGTACACCTGGAACTGTCCGAACGCTATCGTCTTCCCGAAGAACGTTATGACGACGACCGATATGATGAAGGCCACTATTATGAGGAACACGGAGGTTTTTTTCATGACTCGCCTCCTTCATAAAGCCGTCTCGACTTGAATTTGAAAGCTATGACGCGGTACGCGATGAAAACAAGCGCGAAAATCAGTATCTTTAAATATGCGTACTTTGCCCCGTCCATGAGGAAGAATATGAATATCCCCATCGTCGCGATGCTCAAGACGAACGACAGCGCGATGGACTTTATCTCGTTGGGGTTTATCCCCGCGTTCCCCGACGTCTGATATATCTGAGGCTTGGGGTTCATGTAATCCATTTCCGCGCTCCAAAGGAGATGTCCGAACGTCACGGAAAGAAGTGTCACCATTATCGCCGCCGCGTCCCAGGCGCCGAACGAGACCTGGGTGAAGAATATGACCGTCGCCGGCACGACGACGAGAATCGTCGAAATGACGCTGGCGTCGAGCCTGCCCGCGAGCGCCCGGAAGGCCTTCTTTGGCCTCGTCTTGTAGAGCGCGAGCGCGTCTCCGTCCCTGCTGTATATCGCGGACACCCAGACGTTGGACGACGTCGCGAAAAGCAGGATGATTAGCACGTTGAACGACACCGCGAGGTAGTCGCCGAGAAGCCTCTTGTCTATCGCCGCGAAAAGCGCGTTTAAAAGCAGTATGCTCACGGGCGCGATTATGACGACGGCGATAAGGGACGTCAGAAGATTTCCCTGCATGAGCGTTCTCTTCCCGTCGTACCGAAGGTTTGACGCGAGCGCGCCCCTTCTTCTGTTCTTTCTCTCTTTCTTTGTTTGCTTTTTGTTGAACTCGAACTCCCTGCCGGCTATTTTCGCGTACGCGTATCTGGATACGACGTAGTTGACGGCCGCGAACACGGCGGTGGAGCCTATGATGACCAAAAGCACGATGTACGTGAGCTCGCTTATGAAGCTGTACGTTATCCCCACGGCCTTCCCGCACATGAAACTCACGAAGGCGTAGCAGAAATAGAAGTGGTCGTAGAACCAGTCGAGGAACTTCCTCAGGTACTGCGATATGTCGGACCAGCTCGCTATGAGGTTGAGATCCTCCGGTATGAGCCCTATGAGCCACACGACGAAGACCACGACCGCCGCGAGCAGGATGACGCCCAGAACGTATCCCACGGCCTTGAATTTTTTGAAGAAAACCGCGATGTAGTGCACGGGAAGCGCGAGAAAGCCCGAGACCATCACGACGAAGGCCGTGAAAATCATGAACATCGCGAAAACCCAGAAATAACCGTACCAGGGCATGGCCGAGATGACGCCGTACGCGAAGAATATCGGAATCATGAAATAGAACGTGCGACGCGCTTCCTGCACGAAGGACACGCATATCTTGGACATGTATATGGTGCTCGGCGAAACCGGGAAAGTTATGAGCATCTGGTTGTCCGCGCTCTGAAAAAGCGTCCTGCAGAGCGACACGGTGGCGGTTATGAGGGTGAACACCAGCATCACGAAGAAGATGAAGGACATCACCGAGGGAGGAATCGTCCCCAGCGCGGAGAAAAGCCTCAGATAGCTGCAGAGGAAGAACACGAGGTACGCTATGGCCATGACGGCCGCGAAGCCCACGACGGCGAAGATTATTCTGAGCGCCGTCCTCCCAGCGCTCCTCGAGGAGCCCCTCAGCGTCTTTTCCTTCAGCTGCATCATGAAGAGGGTTCTGAACGCAGACATGTCACACCGCCTCCCCCGATTCAGCTTTTTTGCGGAACAGGAAATCGAGCCTGTCTTCTTCCTTTTTCTCCTCTTCCGCCTTTTCTCTCTCCGCTCCGGCCGTGCGGCCCGTGACTTCCAGATAGTATTTTTCGAGGTCCGCTCCCGTGGCCTGAAGCTTTTCCATGTCGGCGGATTCGAGAATCCGGCCGTTCCCTATTATGATTATGCGCGTGCAGAGCTTTTCCACGACGTCTATGAGATGGCTCGAGAAGAACACTATGTTGCCTCTCGCGGCGTGTTCCCTCATGCACTCCTTGACCTGGTATACGGACGTGGGGTCCAGCCCCGTCAGCGGTTCGTCCAAAATGAGCGCCTTGGGGTTGTGGATGAGCCCCGCCATTATGGCCATCTTCTGCTTCATGCCGTGGGAATAGGTCTCTATCCTGCTGTCGATGGAGTCCGTCATGCCGAGCTTTCTTATGAGTCCCTCTATTCTCTCGTCCCTGGTCTTCTCCGGCACGCGGTATATGTCCGCCACGTAATTGAGATACTCCCTGCCGGTGAGTTTTTCGTGAAGGGCGTAGTGGTCCGGCACGAAACCTATCTGCGACTTGGCCTCTACCTCCTGGACCGCCATGTCGTATCCGTTGATTTCCACGGAGCCCTTCGTGGCGGGGTGGATGCCCACGATGCACTTTATTATCGTGCTTTTGCCCGCGCCGTTGGGACCTAAAAATCCCAGTATCTCGCCGGCTTTCACCTCGATTGAGGCGTCCGACACGGCGTACACCTCGGCCCCGTCGTACCGCTTGTATATGTGTCTGACTTCGATTCTGTCAAGCGTGGCCTCGTTTCGGCAGCTTGCGAGGTCCTTCTTTTCGTACCTTTGACGGATCGCCCACTCCTCTGTTCTGATTTCCCTGTTCCTGTTTTCCTCTTTCCTGTATATGTCCTGAAGATGGAACACGTACACGTACACGAGCCACGTGAGAAACGCGAGGACGGCGTACGCGACGAAGGTGAGACTCTGATACACGGGATAGAAGACGAGCTCCCGCCCGCCCGCCGTGAAGGACGGCGCGAATCCTCTCATCCATTCCCCGAAGCCTCCGAGCATGGACGTTATCTCGGTGCCGCTCGTGAAGAAAAAATCTGTGCCGAGGTATGCGTTGACAAACGTCACCACGAGATAATACACAAGGAACCCGATGAGGGAATAAAGAAAATTCTTGATTTTCGGCCTTTTGTACACGCCCAAAAGCAGCATGACCGTCGGAAGGCCCAAAGCCATTATGTGGTTTTGCCAGTACGCGACGCAGGGCGTCGAAAGCGCGCCCGTGCTGGTCCCGTAAGTTGGGAACAGCATCGCGAAAACCGCCCCTATGGCCGTCATGAGGAAAGTGAAATAGAAGAGCCAGTCCCATTTGAAGATGAGGCATATCGGCACGAGGAACATGACGGCGTTGCACAGGTGCAGCGGCCACTCCGATATAGTGTATATCGACGTGTAGTCGTACCTGTAACAGTAGGTGATCATCGCCGCGAGCGCCGCGTACAAAAGCACCATGCGGACGTACTCCGCGTCTTTTCCGCGAAGATAGAAATACATGACGATCATGAACGCCGCCGCGCAATACAGATAGCCCCTGTGGTACACCTCGAACCCCTCGGTCCTCATGTATCCGAAGTTCCCGAAAAGCGTTTGCGGCATGTACGGCATCACCGTGAAAATAAGCACCACGGGGAGCACGTACATCGTCTCCCCGAACTCCTGCCTTGTGAGTTTGAATCCACCCCCGCAGTACAGGGCGTGCAGGCACATGCAGAACACAAGTCCCGCCTCCACCGCCATGCACACGCTGCACGTATTGAGCTCGTAGTTTCCAGTGAACGAAAACGCCGCCCACCTGAGAAGAACGATGTTTATGACGGAGAATACCATCGTGAAGGTCTTCGCGAAGTTTCTGAAAACCCGTTGCTTTGGGAAGAACGGATATATCACGACGACCACGACGCTCGCTATTTCGAGCCAGACGTCCACCGTGACAATCGAGCAGACCGCGCCCGCGCCGAACGGCAGAGCCTCCCCCTCGAATGGGTTTCCCTCCGAAAGCCCCACGACTCCGTCAAGAAGCGAGCCGGAGGATGCGTAATACCGGACGAAAAACACAAGGAATACGGCAATCGCGGCGATTTTAAGCAGCAGGGACGTATGTTTTGCCAGGGCTTTACGGAATATCCCGTATAAAGCCGTGAACAAAACTATTGTGCCCAAACATACCAGATATATCATATTCTGTTTGCCCCGCCGCTAAAAACCTTTCTCTCCGTTGTATTTTTTGATTTGATTTACCCGTGAAATACGATATCTGCAGTTCGTATCCAGTGTGTACCGATGATTTCTTCTACTCCGACGATCTGCCCATTTCAAGACTGAAATCGACGTCTCCCGCAAATGAGTAACTGATCGATGCAAGTTTGAACGACAAGTATGCGGTAAACTCTATGATGAGTTCGTCCTCAGTAATCACAAACGAGATGCACTCCTCGTTTTCCGTATCAATCGCATAATACGTCCCGTCCGCAGCCTTGTATAGTTTCGCGCCTGCCAACACATCCACGGTCGCGTTCACATTATAAGAACTGCCATTTCGAGTTGATGTGTCCAACTGAACTGAGAGGGATATCTTGCCGTCCTCCGAAACGACTATCTTCACGCTGCCGTCCACGGTGTAGGTTCTGTTGCCGCTGCTAGAGTCCGCTTCAAACTCAATGTCGGATTCCCACGTCCCTACAGCGGAATCTATCGAAGAAACGCTCTCCAGACCCACCGCAAGGGCATACGTCGCACTGTACTCTCCCACGGAGACTGTTATGAACGTAACCCCGGGGGCGAGCAAGGTTATTGTCCCATCCGCATCAACCGTCGCAACAGATTCGTCGCTTGAAGACCATGTCACGTCTCCAATATAATCTTCTTGCGCAACCGTACCACCATCCATCATAGTTACGATAAACTCGGGTGCGCCACTGAGAGTGCCCGATGACATCCCGGTCGTGAATATCTCCGTCCCTCCGAACTCCACGCCTACAGGAATCTGAGAGGCGGAACTGAGTTCCAAATCGAACTCCACATCGCCAGTAAATGTCTTATTCGATCCGCTCGATTTTACATTGAAAGACAGGTTTTGAGTGAAACTAATGTAAAGTTTTCCTCCACTTATGATTATGGATATAATTTCCCCTCTATCAAAGTCCACCACATGATATCTTCCGTCCGATGTCTTATACAACTGAATGTTTTCCCAGACAGAAACCGTCATATTGATACTGTAATTGTTGTTGGAGGATGTATCCAATTGAATTGTGAGAGAGAATTTCCCGCTTTCTCCGACAGTGGCCTCGACGCTTCCATAAATCGTATACGTAGAACCGTTTACCGTAACATCAAATGTCAAATCACTTGCCCACGTGTTCACTATGGCGTCAGCTTCGGTCATTTCTGTATAACCCACGACAAGGGCGTACGTTGCGCTGTGCTCGTTCACGGTCGCGGTTATATAGGTGACGCCCGTACCGACGACGGTTATCGTGCCGTCATCGGCAACGGTTGCAACTTCATCGTCGCTGGATTCCCACACCACGTACCCGGTGTATGCACCCTGTACCCTTTCACTTCCGTCGTCCATCCCGAGAGTGAAAGTGGGAGCGTTCGCCAAGACTCCGGAAGTTTGCGAAGTGGTGACTATCTCTGTATCCCCGAAGGAAATGCTTTCCGCCGTGACGGCGTTCGCCTTGTTGACGGCCAGATCGAACGTCTGCGTCCCGCTGTAGCCTATCTCCTCGATGTCTACGGCAACGCTGAACGAAATATGCAGTTTGTCGTTAAGGTCGACGGTTAACTCGGTAACCGTCCCTGTGTCCGTATCTATTATGTAGTAACTGTTTCCCGCTTTGTATAACTCCGCGTTCTCCCAGACGGTGTATGTCTCCGTGAGCTCCGTCACGGTTCCCGATTCCACAGCCTGTGTCAAGGACACCGCAAGCGTAAGTCCTTCCTCGATCGAAACTTCCATCTCTATCGCCGCGGTAACAGTATATGTCGTTGAAGAAAAGATATTTTTCGAAACTTTCGCGCTAAATGTCTCCTCTGTTTTCCACGTATCGATTATGGGATCACCGTCTGCCATCTCAACGTATCCGACGACGAGCACGTACGACGCGCTGAACCCTTCCACGGTGACCGTTATGGTAGTCACACCGGCCCCCATCAAAGTAATCTCGCCCGTGGCCGCGTCGATTGTCGCAACATCTCCGTCGCTCGAAGACCATTTGACCACTCCGTTGTATTCACTTTGTTCAACCTGTCTGCCGTCCATCATGTCCACGGTAAACACGGGAGCGCCGCTGAGGGTGTTTTCCGTTTCCACGGTCGTGAAGATTTCTGTTCCCTCAAACTCCACGCCGACGGGAATTTGCGATGTCGTGCTGAAAGTCAGATCAAACTCCACATCGCCGTCGAAGGAATAAGAAGATATCGCAAACGACAACGTCGCGGTGAATTCGATACGAAGGTTGCCGTCCGAACCGAGCGTGATCGGAACAATTTCGTTCGCGCTCACTATGTAGTACGTATCCCCTATCTTATAAAGTTTCTCCGCGGACCATATGACAATCGTCACATCGATCGCCGTGTCGCTGTTGCTGCGGTTTGCGTTGGTAAGATGAAGCGTGAGGGTGATATCGCCTCCATCGGTTATAATCATCTCTGCATCGCCCGTCACCGTGTACGTTCTTGTGTTGCTTATCTTCGCGCTGAACGACACATCCGCGTTCCAGTCGTCGATTACAGAGTCATTTTCCGCAACGCTCTCCGCTCCGACGACGACGGCGTAGGACGCGCTGAAACCGTCTATGGTGACGGTGATTATCGCCGCCCCCGCTCCGATAACGGTGACGTTGCCGTTCGCGTCCACGGTGGCAACGTTCGTGTCGCTCGAAGACCACGACACGTTTCCGGTGTATTCCGCCTGGGTCTTGGTGCTTCCGCCGAAGAATGACACGACGAATGTGGGCACGCCCGACAGTGTTCCCGCGGATATGTCGGCTTCAACGACAAGATTCTCTCCCTCAAACCCGACGCCGATCACATCGGGATCTTCGGGAATGAGTACCTCCACGGTGCATGTCCATTCGGAGCCATCGTCCAGGGTGACGATTATTGTGGTCGTTCCGTAGCTTACTATCGTGAGCGTCGCGGTGTTCACAATCGTTTTTCCAATGCCGAAGATACCGCTGGTCGAATCGGTCTTCACGGTCACGACGCTTTCATCGGACGATGACCACGAATACTCCCCGTCGTAGCTGTAGCCTTCCGGAAGCATGGAGACGTTCGCCGTGAGCGTTCCTGTTCCGCCGTCTACATATTCTATTGTAATCTTATTGCTTGCCGTGTCGGTGGTCATGCCGTCGCCTCCGGTTATCGTCACGTTGCTTATCCCAGTGGCCACGACGTTGTACGTCCTCGAGTACCCTTCGCACGTTACTGTGATCGTCGTCGTCCCCGCTCCGACCAC
This sequence comes from Clostridia bacterium, assembly GCA_021203845.1. Classification (GTDB taxonomy): domain Bacteria; phylum Bacillota; class Clostridia; order Christensenellales; family Borkfalkiaceae; genus Coproplasma. The sequence goes on from JAJQAK010000034.1 coordinate 13,014, forward strand.
GTTCACCGTCAGAGTATTTCCGCTGACGGAAACGGTGACTATGTTTGTGTCTCCCGATTCCGCTGTGAATCCGGAGCTAACCAAAGTGCCGTCGGTCTTCGTTCCGGTTATTGTGTATGTCGCCGTGTCGCCCTTTTCGACTTCGATTGTGTCGCCATACGTTGACAGCGCTATGTTTTGCATCACCTTCGTATCGCCGTTATACCTGTAGGCGTATCCTTCGAAAATGATGTCCGCGAGTCCGAGAATGTTCCCGTCGAAGGACACCTGTATCGTGTCGTCCTCCGTTATGTACGCGTAAATGGGGAACTCGATGCCCTCAAACGTTCCGACCACCAGGTACCCGCCGTCGTCCGTCAAATCCCACCTCTGATTGTTGAAAAGCGTGAGCGACTCCCCCACCGACATGCCCAGCATGTCCAGCAGATCCGCGACTGATATCCCCAGTACGGAACCGTCTTCCACATACGTGGGTACAAAGCTGAATTTAATTCCGTACTCGTTTGCCACCATTACGGCATCCACGGTCATCGTCAAATTGAGTATGCTCAAAAGCGATATCGTGACGTCTACGTTTGTCGCAACCCAGGTCCCCACGATGGGGTCGTTGTAAAGCGTGATGACGCACCCTTCCGACGTGTGTTCGCCGTTGTAGTCCGTCACGGTTACGGTCACGGTGACCGTCCCCGCCTTTATGCCGGTGATTGTTACGGCCTCGCCGCTATTCGACGACTTGATGTAATCCGTGTAGGTTTCGCCGCCTTCCACCTCGTAGGACCATGTGTAATCCCCGGTGTATTTTTCGCCGTTCGACATCGTGACCACGGCGGAAAGGACGAATCCGTCTCCTTCTTCTTTATTTACACCTTCTATGCTGTAGCTGAACTCGCTGCTGTCGAGTACGACGCTGACGATGTAGGGCGCTACAATCTCGCTGCCGTTGAGCGTTACCTTTCCGCCTTCGCCCGTGCCGCTGTACACTTTGAACCCGTAGGCCGTGTCGTAGAGCCCCAGCCACTCCAAGGTGAAGTTGCACCCCATACCTATGGTAATGTCGACGGCGCAGTCGGAGCTTTGGCTGTACACGTACAGCCCGAAATATGTCCCGTCCGAAGCGCTTTCAGCGACCTTTAGTGTGACGCTCGTAAAGGACGCTTTAGTCTCCCCTCTATAAGCGTCGTCGTCCCCGTAGTTTCCGAGAACTATCGCCGCGTTGGGAACGCCGTCCGTCCATGCGGCCTTGGGCGTCCCGTCCGAGTTTGCGTATGCGCTCGACGAATTGTCCGTCGCGACGGTGATCGCAGCGCTGGAAACCACAGCCTCGCCTCCGCGGACCACGAGCCCCTGATTTGTGCCGTTTATCGTGCTTTCGCTCAACGTGAGGACTGCTCCGGCGTTTATCGCGATGCCGGTTGCCGCGGTTATTTCGGAATTCGTTATCCGTACAATGGAGCTCGTTCCGCCCGCCGTGACGGCCGTGCCGTCGGAAACGACGTAAACTCCGCTCATCTCAAGCGTGGCGCTCTCTCCGACGCATATTCCAGCTTTCATCACGAGCGTGCCGCCCGTTACCACGAGGGTGCTTGCCGCTCCCACGGTGACATCCTCCGCCGCCTGGCTGAGATCAAGCTTGTACTCGCCGAGATTGAGTGTGACGCTTGCGGAAGCGCCGGAAAGGGCGGCCGTGAGGGCCTTTGTCACCGACCCTTCCGTATCCACAATGCCTTCCGCGAGCGTTATCTCGTACGTGCCCGCCATCTTGAGGGCGTTCTCAAGCCCGGTCGCCGTCCTTACCTCGACGCTCGTGCCGGTCTCGGAGTAAACGAATTTTACCTCGTTCACGGTTACTGACCCGTCTCCGCTGACACCGATATATACGGGACCCGTGCCGTCCACGACGGTCGTTCCTATCCCGGAAGGCACGAGGGTGAACGCGTTGCCGTTTTCCGTGGTGTTGGTGACGGTGAAGTCAACCCCGCACCCCGCGCCGGAGCTGTACGTGTACACAGACCACGCGTTTGTCGCGCCACCTACGGATATCTCGACGCCGTCGAACACCACGGTGACGGCGTATCCGCTCTTTTTCGTGTTGTTTCCCATGACCACGGCCGCGTAAGGCGTGGCGCTCGTCCACGTTTCCTCTCTGGAATATCCGTCATTGTAGAGATTTTCGCCGCCTTCCGCCACCTCACCGGTGTATTTCCCGGTTATAGAAATCTTTGTTTCTTTTACCGTGACGCTGCCTGCTCTTACGACGAGTCCCTGGTAGTTGCCTTCTATTTCTCCACCCGTGATGGTGACGGTGGAAGGAACGTCTATGAGCACCGCGGTCGACATGAGCTTCTCGTCGGAAACCGCGTAAATCTTCGTGTTCTCCAAGATAACGGTCACGCCGTTCTCCCCTTCGGCGGTCGTGGCGATGCCGTACGTCCCGCCGGCGGTGATTTTCGACTCGCTGATGTTCACGGAGGTCGCGTCGCCTCGCACGATTATCGCGGAAGCCGAGGCTTCTACAGTCGCGCCGGTTATTATGAGCGAGCCACTCTTTTCCACCGTGATGTTTCCCGCGCCTTCGTCGAGGCTCTGTTCGAGCTTAAGCGTTCCGCCTGTCGCGCTTTCCCCGCTCAGTCCGGAAATTTCAAGGGTGTTCCCCGCGCCCACCGTGAGCGAAGCGTCCCCCTTCAGGGTAAGGGTGTATCCGTTGAGATTTATGGTTATTTGTCTCGGCTCGGAAACCTTCTCAAGTGCCTTGTTGATCGCGGACAAAAGATCTCCGTTCTCGTTGTCAGTTATATCCGACGTGAGAGTTATCTGAAGGTCCCCGGTCTCGTTTTCTTCAAGGGCCAGAAGGAAACTCTCCACGCTGTTCACGGACGCCCTGCCAATGCTCACATTCACGGAGCTTTCATATGTATATTCTCCATCTGAATATATGGCGGAAAGCGTCTTGGTTTCTCCGCCCGCGTCTGCGGTCTCCGTGTAAACTACATATGTGTCGATGAGCGCGTAAGGCGCTTCACCGTAGCACGCGGAGCAGTAGACAATAAGGTGAACAAGTTGCTGTCCGTGGTCCCTTCCGTCCCACTCCCAGACGATATATCCCGTCGAAGCATTTTCCACCGTGTCCTCGGGGAACGTGTGAGGTATTTTCTCGAGAACGACCCCTGCATGCTCGTCCGTGAAGGTCCCGCTGTTGTAGGCGTCGCTTATTTCGACGGACCCGTGGTAAGTCGCGGACCCCTCCGCCGTGCAGGTCGCCTCCCGGTCCACGGTCACGGTGAATGTGGCCGTGTACGTGAGAACGCTCCCGCAGTCCGGGCATGTGAGGGTGACCGTGACGGTCCCCGTGGTGCCTTCGGCGGAAAGCACCGCCCCGCCCCAATGCCATTCAAGTTTTGATGAATCCGAGGAGAGGCCGGGATACGAGTGCCCCGTCGCGGGAACCACCTCCGTCTTTGTGTCGGAGTATGTATTCCCGTAGATCTCGTACGTCGCGGTGTATGTGAGAAGTCCGTCTTCCTCGCAGGTCGCCGCGGTCGTCACCTCCGACGTGACCACAGCCTCGACGGTCCACACTTTGTAATCGTCGTCTTTGTCGCAGTCGTCCGACACGCATTCCCATGTCACGGTCACGGTGTAGCCGCCGTTTCCGTCCGGCATCCATTCCCATGTCGCGTCGCCGTATGTGTGCATGTGTCCTCTGTCTCTCGCGACCTTCTGGTCCACTATGTTGACCTCAATGTCCCACCAGCCGAAGGATGAGCCCATCCAGAAGGACATCGTCGCGTCGAACGTGAGACGTATGTAATCCCACTCGTCTATTGTGTCCAGTGTTACGGGCACGGTGTAAGACGTCCCCGCGTTGTCCTGCACCTCGACGTAGTACGTGTCGCCTATCTTGTACCAGGGCAGCTGGTCGAAAAGCATCATGTCCATTGTGCTTAGGTCGAATCCGAACTCTGCCAGCATCGCGTCCAGCCCTTCGCCCGCGGTGATGTTGTATATGAAAAGCGAGAAAAGCTCGGTGTTGCCGTTTTTTGCCGTCGCCTCGGCCCCGCCCGTTATGGTTATGTCGACGTCCGCCTGAATGTCGAGCATGCCGAAAAGCGAGACGGTCACGGTGTCCGTCCAGGTGCCTATCATGGGGTCGGTCCCCATGACGATGGCTTTCTTTCCTATCCTGAACGACACCGTCATGCCGTAACCGAGGTCGGCCGTTATCGTGGCCCACCCGGTCGTGCCTACCGTTATTTTCCCGGTTTTTTCGTCGACGGCCGCAACGCTGTCGTCCGAGCTCGTCCACGTCCATTTACTCGTATATTTTGTATCTTCCTCAGCCGCCGTGTATCCGTTCTCGGAGTAAGTCACGGGCACCAGCACGGTTTCCGTCGTCCCGTCCTCGCCTTCGACGGACATCACGGCGTACAGATCCGGTGCTTCGATTGTCGTCGCGTACGCGTCCAAAAGAATTTCATCGATCTCGTTGACAACGGTAACCTCTTTCCCGTTTTCATCCGTCTCTACTCCATAGCCCCCGAACCACGCGTACACGGGGTATGCCTCTTTAGGCGCCGTGACGGATATGTCCGTATACCATTTTGACCCGTCGTCGAGCATGAGCATCACTCTGCCTTTTCCTGTCGACACGCCCTGCACCGAGACCGCGCTCCCGTCGACAGAGATGCTTATCACGGTGGGAGACATATTTTGCCACACGTAGCTGCCGGCGTAGCTCGCGCCTTCCACGTCCATTGTTATGACGGCCGTCATCGTGACTGTCGAGCCTATCTCCACGCTCTCCGCCTTATCGCCGTTTTCGTCCGTGACGGCCACTTCTACATTGACCACCTCTGCCGGAAGAACGAATATCTCGAGTCTCCGTTCCCTTCCGTCGTCGGTTTTCGCTATAAGATATCCGGTGCCCGCGCCCACGGCCTTCACGGTGACGACGCCGTCTTCGTCCGTCGAGACCTCAAGTATGGCGGGATCTTCCGCCGACCACGTAAGGCTCCCTTCGTAATTGTAGCCTTCGATGTCCATCGTGACGACGGCCGTCGCGGTGAACTCGCCGAGAATTTTAACCTCGTTCGTTTCAACCGGTGTCCCGTTTGAGTAAAGCGTTATCTCCACGCTCGCGACTTTGGGAACCGTGACGGTTATCTCTATGGATCTCTCGCTCCCGTCGTCGAGAGTCACGGTCACGATCGCCGTGCCCTCCGACTCGCCGGTGACGGCAAACGTTTCGCCGGAGCCCTCCGTGTACGACACAACCTTCTGTGCTCCTTCGTCGGGATACTGCGCGACGCTCCATGCGTACCCGCCGTCGTATTCGATATCTTCCGGATACATCTTGACGGAGACGCAGATTGTAAGCTCGTCGCCGACAAGAATCGTTGTTTTCTCCGTGGAAAGGGTTATTTCCCCTACCTTGGGCACAACGACGGTTATTTCCGTCTCCCAGACGCTTCCGTCGCTGAGAGTGACGTATACCGTGGCAACGCCGGCCGCTTCGCCTGTCAAGATCATGGTGCCTTCGCCGCCGTCCTCAAACGTCACGACGGTCTCGCCGCTCGCCTCGGGATGCTGTTCGACACCCCATACATAGTCGCCTTCGTATTCGACGCCTTTTGTGTCCATCGTAACGGACACGGATATCGTTACCTTGTCGTCCGCGAGAATGTAGCCGGAAACTTCGTTTCCCGCCTCGTCGCTGACGGTCAAAACGGCGTCGGAAGGTCTCGGTGCCTTCGCGAAGACGGAAATTTCAGCTTCGGCGTATTCGCCGCCGTCGAGGGTGACGGCGACCTTTGCGGTGCCCTCCGACACCGCCGTGACGGTTATCGTGCCGTCCCCGTTGTCGTTGTATGACAGAACGTCCCCCTCCCCGCTTATCGGGGTCTGGGACTTAACTTCCCATGCGAAGCCGCCCGCGTATTTCGCGCCTTCCGAGTCCATGGTGACGGTCGCCGTGACGGTGAACTCGTCGCCTACCTGAATCTGTTTTCCTCCGAAAGTTATCCCGACTCCCGCAACTTCGGGCTCTTTCTCCGTAACCGTGACGTAAGCTTCCGCCCAGGTCCCGTCGTCGAGGGTGACGGTTATTTTCGCCTCCCCCGCGGCCACGCCGGTGACGGTCGCCGTGTTGTCTTCGTTCCCTTCCACGATGAGTATTGAATCGTCTTCAACGCTCCATTCGTAGTTCCCTTCGTATTCCGCGCCGGCAACGTCCATCTTAACCGTCGCCGTGGCCGTAATCTCAAAGCCTTCGGTGACGGTTTCCGCGCCAAGCTTTATCTCGACGGACTCGACCTCCGGCACGCGGTCGGGATCCGGGCCGACGTCCACGGTCAAAGAGCCCCTTCTGCCGTCTTCCAGAGTAACCGTTATCGTGGCTGTCCCTTCCGATATCCCCCTGATTTCCGCCGTGTTGTCCCCGTTGCCGAGAACCTCAAGCACGTCGGTATCGGAGGACCCCCATTTGTATTTTCCGGAGTACTCCTCTTCGCCCTCATCGTATTCTATTTCCGCGTACGCGGTCGCAATCCCGCCGACCACAACGGTCTCGGGATCCGTGTATATGCTGACGCTGTCGTCCACGACGTTGACCGTTGCGCTTCCCGTCTTTCCGCTGCCGTCCTTGAGGGTCAAAAGTATCTCGGCGGTCCCCTCGGAACGGCCTTTGATTGTGGCCGTGCCGTCGCCGTTCGAGCTTATTTCAGCGACGGAGGAATCGGAAGTTCCCCATGAGCAGCTACCCGTGTAAGGCACCCATCCCGTGACGGGCTCTTCCACGGACCCTTCCGTATCGTCCTCATCCTCGCCGGTCTCACCTCCGGAATTTTCTTCCTGCGTCTCGTCAAGCGGGAGTACCTCATCATCGGGTTTTTCTTCCGAACCGATTTCTTCGGTCACCTTCACATAGGCGCGGGCAATACCCGTACCTCCTACAGAAACCGTCTCGGATTCCAGATATATATAGACGTCGCTCTCTTCCGGCCCATCGAGATCCGTGTCTTCGTTCCCGCTTCCCGAACTTTCGCCGTTCGATTCGTTGCCGAACAAACTCGACAGACTCGAGCACGCCGTCGCGAACACGCACGTGAACGCGAACGCCGCGATAAACAAAACGGCGAATAATTTGATCGACTTCTTTTTGTCCATGATATCTCCTTACGTGCCGGCGCTCCCCTCCGGCAATCCTCCCGCGAAACCCGCGGGGCGTTCCGAATCTGTGTTTCGGTCGAAATTCTTTTTGATTCTTAAGTCTCCGCCTGACGGACCGCGTCGAGTGATTCATCCCCCGTGCCTTCCGTTCTCTGAGAAAATCACTCCGTTGTCCACATGCCCCGTCAACACGGTTTCAGGTTTCGTTACCGAAAATAACGACATTATGCTATATATGGATAGTATCACGCCCCCCCCCCGTCCCGTCAAGACAGACCGGCTTGTGTGGGGTTAATTTGAATACATTTGGTTAAAAAAAAGCATACTTTTAAAGTAGGGCTACACTTGATTTACGGCCGCTTTGAACATGGGCGTTTCGTGTTTTTTCACAAGTCTTTCACAGAGCGTCACCGTGCGCATTTTGCGATTTTATTCTAACACGCGGGGACGGATAAGTTGTCAACTCGCGGTTGACAAATTCATTTTAACCCCGCTTAAGACGAGAAAAGGAC
>JAJQAK010000084.1 GCA_021203845.1 Clostridia bacterium
CAATCCTGCAGTTGTTTTTAAGCGATTCCGACGCAATGACGCATCTGTCGAGAAGTTTGACACGTCTGTCGAGAGCCTCCGACACCGTTTCCGCAAGCGGCATGCTGTCCGTGATCAATATGGCCGATGCCATTACGTCGTGCTCGGCCTGGGAAAGAAGGTCGGCGGCCACGTTTTCGGGGTCAGCTCCTTCGTCGGCTATGACGAGTATCTCGCTCGGTCCCGCGACCATGTCTATTCCCGCGGTACCGTATATCTGTTTTTTCGCGACGGCGACAAAGACGTTTCCGGGACCCACCACGCAGTCGACCTTCGGAACAGTCTCCGTGCCGTAAGCGAGGGCGGCTATCGCCTGTGCCCCGCCTATCTTGTATATCTCCGTGACCCCAGCCATCCTGGCAGCGGCTATTACCTCTTTTTTGATTTTCCCATCTTTCTGCGGCGGAGTCGCCATGACTATTCTCTTAACCCCTGCCGTTTTCGCGGGCACGGCGTTCATGAGGACCGTCGAAGGATACGCCGCGGTGCCACCCGGAATGTACAGCCCCGCGCTCTCCACTGGCGTGAACCTTTGGCCTATCACGCAGTCTCCGCGCTTTATTTCGAAACCGGCTCGAAGCTGCGCCTTATGGAACTCCTCTATGTTTGTCATGCAGTTTTTCAGCGTCTGCATGTACTTCTCGTCGACGAGGGACATCGCCTCTTCTATTTCCTCGTCGGACACCCTGAAGCTTTCCGGAAGCGTACCGTCAAATTTAAGGGTGTATCTTTTGAGCGCCTCGTCGCCTTCGTTTTTCACCGCGGCGAGAATCTCCCTCACGGCTCCGTCCACTTCGTCCGAGTAGACCGTCTTCCTGTCGACGAGCTCTTTTTTTACGTCCTCCGAATATTTCACGGGTTCAACAATCATTTCAGCGCCTCCTCCAGGCTGTTTCTTATTTCCTCTATCTCTTTGTATTTGAAGTTGTACGAGCTCTTGTTGGCGACCAGTCTCGACGAAATGCCGCCTATTTCCGCGTACACCTTAAGGTCGTTTTCCCTTAGGGTTCTTCCCGTTTCCACGATGTCGACGATGACGTCGGACAGTCCCAAAAGCGGAGCGAGCTCTATGGAGCCGTTGAGAACGATGACGTCGATGTCCTTTCCTCTGGATTCATAATAGTTTCTCGAGATTTTGGGAAACTTCGTGGCGACCTTAATCTTCCCGTCCCCCTCGACGTAATCTTTTTTTGAGCAGACGCACATTCTGCACTTCCCGAGCCCCGTGTCCAAAAGCTCATAGACGTCCGGCTCCGTCTCATCGAGAATGTCCTTCCCCACGATTCCGAGGTCCGCCGCCCCGAGTTCGACGTATACCCCGACGTCGGCGGGTTTGACCCAGAAATAAGCCGCCTTCCCGCCGTCGGACGTGAACACCAGCTGTCTGTTCTTTTCTTCTATGTCCCTGCAGCCGTATCCCGCGGAATTCAAAAGCGCGTAAACCTTTTCCCCGAGCCTTCCCTTGGGGAGAGCTATCGACACCATCTATCTTTCCTCCCCGAGACGCACCTTCCGTCCGGCCGCGACGGCGTCCCGCGCCGTGATAAGAGCCTTTGCGGCGTCTTCGCCGAAAATTTCCTCGGGTTCGTCGCTGTCTTTTGCGAAAAGTCTTTCCAGCCTGTCGAGATAGAGTGCGAAACCTATCGCGCCGCAGCTCTTTCCGAGTTTTTTCACGAGCCTGTCGTATCTTCCGCCGGAAAGCACCGCTTTGGGGAGTCCCTTCACGAATCCGTTGAAAATGACCCCGTCGTAGTAGTTTTCATCCGACACCACGGAAAAGTCCAGTCTCACCCTGCCACCGAGTCCGAGTTTTTCCGTCACCGAAAGTAGCTCCGTCATCTCGCCGAAGGCTTTTTTCATCTTTTCGTTTTTTATTATCCCGGAAAGGTCTGTCAGTGTTGCAGGCCCCCTCGCGAGAAGCGAAAAAGCCGCCGCCATGTCGGCGTCCAGGGACTCTGATGAAGCCACCGCGGAAAAATCGTGCAGGTTTTTCATCTTCAAAAGTTCGTAAAGCCTCGTCCTCGCTTCTCCTTCCACGGAGAACCAGTCGAAAAGTCCCTCCAGAAAGCCCATGTGAGAAAGGCACAGTATGTACGAGTCCGAAACCCTCGACAGCGTCTCGCACGCCAGATAAACTGTTTCCGCCGTGTTGATGGGCTTTATGTCTCCCACGACCTCTACCCCCGCCTGGCTTATCTCCCGAAATCTCCCGTCTTCGTCACCGGGTCTGAATACCTTCTCGTTGTAAAAAAGCCGTTCACAGGATTTTTTGAGGTTTATGCGCTTTATGAGCGATATTGTTACGTCCGGACGTAGCGCCCGAAGCTTTCCGTCGCGGTCGGAAAAAGTCAGAACGTTCTTGCAGAGGAGAAAGTCCCTGTTTTCCGAAAACAGCGCGTAGTCCTCGAAACACTCCGAGCGGTATCTCCTGTATCCGTACGACGAATAAAGGGAGTTGATTTCGCGTAAAAGCGTGTCTTCGTCAAGTTTCATCGTCCGCCTTCCCTATGGTCTTCGTGTATCCGCCGGCCCCGTATGATATGCATCTCGATATTCTCGAGAGCGTAGTGCTGGAAAGCCCGGTCGCCTCTATAGCCTCGGTGTACGTGGAGCCCGCCATGAGAAGTCCCGCCGCGTGCGCCCTCAGCGCCATCTGCTCTATTTCCTTTCTCGTGCACAGGTCATCGAGAAAGTTTCTGCAGTCGTCTTCGCTGTCTATGCTCACGAGATACGAGCAGAGCTCCTCTATGTATCTGTCCATGTTGTTTCTCATTTTTTCCGCCTCACTGAACCCATTATACTTTAGCACATTAGTGTAGTAAAGTAAAAACAGACAAAATACGAAAAAATTTTGTTTTTCTACAAATTCCTGCTGGAGTTGCGCAAAAAAAAACCCGCACGCCAGGGCGGGCAGGAAAGTTTCAGAGTATAGGATATTCGATTTCTTTCTTATTCTCGAAATAGTACATTTTGTCGATGCCGTACGACAAGAGAAGATTTTTCGCCTTTTCCTGGCCGTCCAGGTATCTTTCCGCGCTGTGCGCGTCGCTCGCGAAGGTGAACTTTCTTCCGCCGAGCTCCACGTACCTGTCCGTCACCGTTTTGTCGGGGAAGAAATCTTTCCCCGTGCCCGCGGCGGACGTGTTTATCTCGAGGCATTTTCCGGTGTGTATGACGTTAAGCAGGATTTTGTCCAAAAGAGACGGATAGTCGGAATAGACAATTCCCGGGTTCTTTTCTTTGCAGTATCTTTCCGGGTAGCCGATGTGGGCGATTATCTGACTGTCCACGGGGGATTCCACGCTTTCCAAAACGGCGGCGAGATAGTCCGTGTAGGCCTCTTTGTAAGGCCTTCCGACGAACGCCCTGCCGTTGTAAAAGTCCCCGTATCCGTCCAGGGTGTGCACGCTGCAGACGACGTAGTCGAAAGGGTACCTTTCCTCCATCTCCCCGTATTTTTCTATGGCGGCGCGGCTGTATCCGAACTCCACCCCGGCGAGAATCTTTATGCCGGGGTATTTGCGCCTCAGCGCGTACACCGCGTCGAAATACCTGTCGCACTCCAAAAGTCCGAGGTCGTCCCCCTGAAGGTACGCGTCGTAGTCGTAGTGCTCGCAAAATCCTATCGCGGGGACGTCGAGTTCTGCGGCCTTTCTGACGTAGTTTTCCGGGTCCTCGTCGCTGTCGAAGGAAAAAGTCGAATGAAGGTGAATGTCGACTATCATTTGAATTCCTTGTCTTCTATCTCGGAGATCTTGCCGACGCGCCTGGAGTGTCTTCCCCCCTCGAACTCCGTTTCCAGGAACACTCTGACTATCTCGAGGGCGTATCCCTCGCCAACGACCTTTTCGCCCATGGCGATGGCGTTCGCGTCGTTGTGGCGGCGCGTGTATTCAGCGCAGTAGACGTCGTGGCAGTGCGCGCAGCGGACGCCTTTAACCTTGTTGGCGACGAGCGACATGCCTATCCCCGTGGAGCAGACGAAGATTCCTCTGTCGAACTCACCGGCGGCGAGAGCTTTCGCCGCGGGATAGACGAAGTCGGGATAGTCGCAGCTGTCGAAGCTGTCCGTCCCGAAGTCTTTGTACTCGTAGCCGTTTTCCTCGAGATACTTTATGACCGCTCTTTTGAGGTTGAGCCCTCCGTGGTCGCACGCAAGACATATTTTCATAAATTCTGAGTCTCCCCGTCGTGTTTTTTTATCGTTTCCAAAAGACTTTCGCAGGCCTCGTATATCGCGTCGCGGGCCGCTCTGTATTCGTCGAGTCCACGACCGTACGGGTCCGGGATTTCCTTTCCCGCGAGGTCCGACATGCAGCATGTGTTCGTGTGCCCCGGATACATCTGCTGCTGTCGCGATGTCATGAAGACCACGAGGATGCAGCCGTCCATGTCCTTTTCTTTAAGCTGTCTCGGCTTGAACTTCGCCATGTCGGCCTTTATGCCTATCTCGTCGAGGGCGAGAAAGCTTTTCTCGTTCATCGTCCCGCCTACGTCCGCCGAGATTCCCCTCGATATCGCCTTCCACCACCTTATCTTCTTTTTTTTGAGAAGACTGTTGAGGATGGCCTCGGCCATGGGGCTTCTGCACGTGTTGCCCGTGCAGACGAACATGACCTTCTTGGTCTTCGT
>JAJQAK010000042.1 GCA_021203845.1 Clostridia bacterium
GGCCGCGTCCATAACGCTTTCCGTCGCGTCGATCGGCTTCACAGCGACTTATACGTACACGGACGAAAACGGAAACGGTTGCACGCCACGGGATGCCGGGACGTACACAGTCGAGCTTACGATAGAGCTTAAGAAACCCAACTACGCGCTTGAAAAGGCGACGTTCACGCATGAGTTCGTGATAAAACAAGCGGAGCTCACAATAAACTGGACGAACAAAGGAAGTTATTCGTCTTCGGAAGAGACCAATCATCCCACGGCCGCAATAGAAGGCGCTGTGAGCGGTGAGACGTTGACCGTGTCGTACACGTATTACCGCGTCGACGAAGGTGGAAGCGTATTGTACGGCGACGGTACGACGGCGCCCTCGGAGGCGGGAAATTACAAAGTCGTCGTAACGCTGGAGTATTCCGGAAGCGGAGACAACTACACCGTCGCGGGTTCTTGGGAACAAAGTTACACGATAGTCGCCGATGGTGAAAGCGGAGAAAATAACGGCAACTGAAAGATTATGCGCGTGCAGACATGGAGTGAATAAATATGAAGTGCAGTAAATGCGGTGCGAATTTCAAAAAGGCCCTGGAGCTCGTGAACGGCGACATAGTGTGTCCCGCATGCTTCAAATCGCTGACGCCGGGGGAGGATGAATTCCGTCTCGATTCGGACGAGTGGTTCGGCCTCTCGCGGACGTACTACCTGTCCTATCTTGAACTCGCGGCCCGGCAGGGCGAGGAAAACGTGAGGGAGAGGGCGCAGCGAGAAAAAAAGATGAACGATTATCTCGCCCGCGCGCTCGACTACTGCGAAAGGGCGGCCGCGGACTACCACCCCGAGGCCCTGGTCGACATGGGCTATTACTATTACAAGAATTACGAGAAGTACGACGTCGGCGGAATAGGACGCTTCCGTATCGCGTACACGTATTTCAGGTGCATAATAGACGGGAAGAACCATGACAACCTGTACAAAGCGTACAGCGATTTCTATAGTCAAAACGGAGACAAGGCGGCATCGGAGAACGGCAGAAAAAAGATGTTCGAGGTCATCCGCAAGGCCGCCTACTATCTCAAGGACATGTACTCGTGCGCTCCCGCCGAATTTTCGGCGAACAGAAAGGGGAACCTATACGGCGTGGCGAACACGAACAGAATGCTGGACGAACAGCTCAAGGGCCTCGGTGACCTCGGCCGCGAATACAAAATAACGGAAGCGGACACGGCATACACGGGCGAGTCGGCGAAAGTGGAGGCCGTGAAGGCCACGCTCAAAAGATGTACCGAGAAGGCCGCTCCGCACCCGCCTATCTTCGGGTACTACGAAATATCCCGGAGCGAGTACGACGAAATAAGCAGGTTCGTCGAGGAAAACATAAAGCGCTCCGAACAGAGCAGTTTCGCACGTTTTCTTGTCACGGAGAAAAGCGGCGGTTTCGACGTGTGCGCGTACGACAGAGAGGACGAGGCGTACAGAGGTGCGAAAAGAGTGTTCCTCTGTTTCTACAACAGAAACTGCGTGTCCAAGATTCTCAAAAAAGAACTCGGAAACCCAAAGGGCATCGACACCGCGATAGGCAGGACGGAAAAGATGTTCTTCAACCAGGAAGACGACGACCTCAAAAACATCGTGAAGTACGCGAGTGAAGCCGGAAAAAGCGAGAGCTGCATATTCTACATCGACGACGTTTACTTCGTCAGTGGCCACATCATGAAAAAAGCGGGGAAGCCGAGCCTCGGCGAAGGTTTCCTGAGCTTTCTGGACGAATCCTACAAGCAGTGAAGGAGCGGGCAATGGTAATCACCCGGGACAACATAGACGACGTTTTGATTGAGAACGGCCTCATAAAGGAAGGTTTCAACAAAAGACAGAAGATAGGTCAGAAATGGCTCGGCGTCTACGACAGGAACCTCGATAAGATCATCCTCGTCACGTCGCACATCATAAACAACGGCAGGGACAAAAAATCCGTCACCCTTCTTCTCGACTGCATAAATGCCGCCAAGGACATAATCGGTCTCGCGCCGCGCGGCGCGGACCCGTCCGACGTCGTAAAACAGGAAAAGAGGGTGACGGCACTGGAAAAGACGGAACCCACGTCACTTGTCACCGCGGGTCTTCACGAGGCCGTAAAAGACTGCATTCTCGACACCATCGCGGCAAACGACGCCATTATGCGGGATTTGGAGAGCTGCGACAGGGAAAGTATCAGAATCATACGCGAGGTGTACCGCAAAGACGCCGACGACAAAGTTAAAGCGAACGGTTACGACGTCGACGCGTTCAGGAAAGGCCCTCGGTCGGCACTTCAGGCGGCGGACGACATTCTGAACGACATGAAGCTGACCGCGGACACGGTGCTGGACGATTCGTCGCGAAAGGCGTACGAATTTGCGTACGACATCATCGAAGACGTGCGCAAATGGAGGGACGCCGCCGTGTACTCCTACATGAAAGTCACCGACGACATGTTGTGGCCGCTCAGGGAAGCCGCCCGCTGGCTTTCCGAATGGGACGAGAGAGCCGTCGGAGTGGATTCCAAAAGCAACCCCAGGGTCTCCGTTGCGGAGATTGAACGGCTCGGAAAACTATGGTCCGGCGACCAGGCGTCGCTGTATGCGGCCGAGGCAAAAAAGCGCATTGCGGAAATTTAGAGGCGCGTCATGATAGATTGGAAACTATACAAAGACCTGCAGGACAAGATAGAGAGCAGCCTGTCATCCTGCGGGAAGGCGGAAAAGACGTATCTCGAGGCAATGCGGAGGGATCTTACCGATGATTCGTTTTGCCGCATTCCGATTTCCGACAGGTTCGGGGACGACTTCAGGGATTTTCAGTACAAATACGAATGCGTCCTCAACACCGTTCTCTCCCTCGTGAAGGACGAGCTCGCGGACGCGGAAGGAAGCAAAAGGTATCAGGCGATATACGAGGAGCTCGCGGGGTGGAAAGACACGGCCAAGCAGCTGTTCGGCGTGTAAATCGCGCCATAGTGAGGAACGACAATGAGCATCAAACTGAAAAAAATCTTATGCTCGAATTGCGGAGCTCCCGTTGAGATTCAGGGGGCCAACATCCTCCGTGCCGGCATGATGTTCCCGTGTGCCAGCTGCGGATGCTCTTTATCCATATTCGAGATCAATGACGAACCGACCGGCGAGAGCACGGACATCGGGTATTTCGTGATTGAAAACGGACGGCTCGTCGGGTACGATTCGGAAGGCGGCGGGAGCCGGGTCGTCATGCCGTCGCCCAGCGGAATTAGGTCCATCGGGGCGGGAGCCCTTGAAAATCAAATAAACATTTCGACCTTCAAAATTTCCGAAGGAGTCGGAGCGATAGAAAAAAGGGCGTTCGCCGGCTGTTACAACCTCAATTCCGTGAGTTTCCCCTTATCGCTCGTATCCATGGGCGAAGAGTGCTTCATGTTCTGCGAGCGTCTTCTGGGCGTTCAGCTGCCGGCGCAGATAACGAAGGTTCCGGTGAGAGCGTTCACGTACTGCAGGAACCTGAACTACGCCGACCTTCCGGAGGGTGTGAACACCATATCGGAAAGCGCGTTCGCGGGGTGCAAGCTTTTGTCCGAAATCGCTTTCCCGGGCGCGCTCACCACAATCGGAAGAAACGCTTTCATGTTCTGCGAGTCGCTGACACGGCTTGATTTTCCGAAATCTCTCAGCGAAATAGGTGACAGCGCATTCGCCTACTGCGTGTCTCTTTCCGAGCTGAAGCTTCCCGACGGACTGCAGACCGTGGGGAAGGAGACCTTCGCCGGGTGCAGAAAGATAAGGAGGATTGTCATTCCCGCGTCCGTAAAAAAAATGGGTCCGAACGTCTTCGCGGGGTGTTCCTCCGATACCGAGATAATATGCAGGGCACCGAAGTGCCCTCCCGGATGGGACAAAAACTGGCTCGGATGCGGGGCGAAACCCAGATGGGGCGGCTGATTCGAAAAAAATCAAGACGGCACCGTGGGGTGTCGTTTTTTTGTGCGGCCGCGGAGGCTTTCGGCCGGCAGAGGATGATTTGCGGCAGCTCCGAACGCCAAAAAAAAGAGCGGAGCCACCATGGCCCGCCCGATGTTTCGTCCGAAACTTTATACCACGTATCTTCTGACCTCACAGAAATGTACGATTCCAGACTGTGTGTCAAGTCCCGCGTCGTTGCCGACGGATACATTTTCGTCTTCCGCGGATGTTTCTTTTTCCGCGAGGGCTTTCCTTTTCTCCGGCGTCATCTTTTTAAAGTCAAGCCCCACGTATATGACATCCCCGTGATACTTTCTGTACTCGAAGTAGTCGTCGTATCCTTTTTCTTCTATCTGGTCCGCGGCGGCCTTCGCGGATTTCTGATTTTTGAGCTCTATTATTATCCCGGGAAGATACGTCTCCCCGGCCCTCGCCTTCAAAAGATTGGGATAAAAGAGGTAATCAGCCCTTTTGAGCCACCTCGTCGGGGCCTCACGCACGACGTCGTAGTAGTCCTCGGCGACGAGGTAGGAGTGATACACGAAGTTTCCGAAATCGTTCTCGCCTTTATAATCGACCATCCTCGTGAACTCGGCAAAAAGCTTCCCGAGCATTGTAGCGACGCCTTTCGCGTTCATGGAGAGCGTTTCGTCGAGAAGTTTCTTGGTGTAATCGTAATACGTGGCGACGATTGA
>JAJQAK010000075.1 GCA_021203845.1 Clostridia bacterium
CGCTATATGATGAAAGAAGACGTCAGGGACAAAAGAATACTCGTCGCGGGGCTCGGGCTCATAGGCGGTTCAATCGCCCTCGCGCTCAAAAGGGCGGGATACGCCGTATACGGGTGGAACCGCTCGAAGGGCCCCCTCGACTACGCCCTCGCGCACGGCGTCGTGGACGGCGGGCTGGACGCGTCGGAGGCCGACATAATCTTTCTCTGCCTTCCTCCCAAAGCCTGCGTCGACTTCGCCGACACGCATGGCATAAAAAAAGGCGCGTATGTTTTCGACATCTGCGGCGTCAAGGGCTACATGGAAGAGCGCATGTACGAAAAGGAGAGGCCCTTTTTCTACGTCGGACTCCACCCCATGGCGGGCAAGGAGGTCTCGGGCGTGGAAAACGCCGACGCTGCGCTTTTCGACAAAGCGAGCATGGTGATAACATCTTCAAAAAAGACCGACCCCGAGGCATACGCCGCGGCAAAACTTCTCACGAAGGACATGGGTTTTAAGAGAATCGTCGAGTGCTCGGCGAAAGTTCACGACGAAAAAATAGCCTACACATCGCAGCTCGCGCACGTCGTCTCCAACGCGTACGTCAAAAACGGAAAGATAGCGGGCTGCTTTGGATTCACGGGCGGAAGCTTCCAGGACATGACGAGGATAGCGGGTGTGGACGAGAAGGTGTGGTCGGAGCTTTTCCTTCTTAACGGTGACAATCTCGTCCGCGACATAGAGTTGCTCCGCTCGTCGCTCGGGAAGATTTCGGACGCGGTGAAAAGCGGAGATAAGGAAAATCTGGAAAGAGTCCTCGCGGAAGGAAGGAAGCTCTTCCAGGATGGGAAGGACACGGAGCCTTCCGACGGCATAAAGATAACGGAACTCAAATAATCCGACTGGAGGATTTTATGTACATAAGACATCTGGGACACTCGTGTTTCCTCATGAAAAACGCCGGCGGCGTGACCGTCATCACCGACCCGTACGAAGCTAAATCGGTGGGCGCGCCCAAAATCAACGAAAAGGCCGACATCGTGACGGTGTCGCACGAGCATTACGACCACAACGCCGTGGACGAGGTGAGAGGCAAGTACTCCCTCATCACGGGCGGCGGAGAGTGGGTCGTCAAAGGCATAGGGATTAGCGGCAAGCGCTGCTTTCACGACAACCACGGAGGTTCTCTTCGCGGCTCCTGCACCATCTACAAATTCGTCACCGACGGGCTTACGATATGCCACATGGCGGACCTAGGCGAGGACCTCAACCCGGAGATAGTCGACTTCGTCAAGGGGTGCGACATCATGTTCATACCCGTGGGCGGCACGTACACGATAGACGCGGACACGGCGACTCAGTACTGCAGGGCGATAAACGCGAAGATAGTCATACCCATGCACTATCTCGTCGAGGGGCTCAAGGTGGACGTCGCGCCCGCCGACAGGTTCCTCGCGAACATGGGCGGATACAGGAGACTCAAGGAGCTCGAAGTGGACGCCGACAACATAAAGATGCGCTCGGGAGTCGTGTACCTGCAGGACTGACCCCCGTATATCCCGCGGACAAGAAGACGAGAGAGGCCGGAGATGAGCGACAAACTGTTCACGGACGTCGTGAAGATAACAATCAAATCGGGAAACGGCGGCGACGGGATGTGCTCGTTCCAGTCGTTCAAAGGACGTCCCGCGATGGGCCCGGACGGCGGCGACGGCGGAAAGGGCGGCGACGTCTATCTCGAGGGGGACCCCTCCCAGAGCGACTTCCTCGCGTTCCGCTACAAGACGAAGTACGCCGCCGGGAACGGCGCGCGGGGCGGCTCCAAGAACTGCACCGGGAGGGGCGGCGAGGACTGCGTCGTAAAGGTTCCGCTCGGCACGGTCGTGAGGGACGAGGAGACCGGGGCGGTCATCGCGGACATCTTCGCCGCGGGCGAGAGAAAGCTCGTCTGCGCGGGAGGCCGCGGAGGAAAGGGGAACGCGAGGTTCTGCACGGCGAAGCGCCACGCACCGCATTTTTCTCAAAAAGGCGAGGCCACGGAGGTCCACACGCTCGTACTCGAGCTCAAGATAATAGCGGACGTGGGAATCATAGGTTTTCCCAACGTTGGGAAGAGCACGCTCCTTTCCAAAATTTCGGCGGCGAGACCAAAGATTGCGGACTACCACTTCACGACTCTGTCCCCGAATCTCGGGGTCGTGAGGTATTACGACAATTCTTTCGTCGCTGCGGACATACCGGGTCTCATAGAGGGCGCCGCTTTGGGCGCGGGACTAGGACACGATTTTTTGCGCCACATAGAGCGCACGAGGATGCTTTTGCACGTCGTGGACGTCTCGGGCGTCGAAGAGAGGGACCCCGCCGACGACTTCGTGAAAATCAACGCGGAGCTAAAGGGCTATTCCGACAGGCTCGCCGCGCTCCCGCAGATTGTCGTTCTCAACAAGTGCGACGTACCGGGCTCGGAGGCTTACGTTAAGGCGTTCAGAAAGAAATACGGCAAAAAATACGACGTGCACGCGATATCCGCGGTGACCGGCGAGGGCACGGACAACCTTCTCAAGGCCGTGTGGGACCTCCTTGAAACCCTTCCTCCCGTGTCGAGGGAGGAGGTCGACGAGGAGTTCTCGTACAAAAAGGACACGGACCTCGACTTCGAGATATATGTGGACGACGACGGGGCCTTCGTCGTGGAGGGGACTCTTGTGGACATGCTCGAAAGGAACGTCGTTTTAAGCGACCCGAGTTCGGCCGCGTATTTTCAGAGGGTCCTCCGCGTGCGCGGGGTGATAGACAGACTCATCGAAATGGGGGTAAAGGAGGGGGACACGGTCGTCGTCGGCGAAACCGAGTTCGAATACGTCCCTTAAATCGCTGCGACATGCTCACAAGCAAACAAAGAAGCAATCTCATAGGTCTTTCGCAAACGATCTCTCCGATAGGACAGGTCGGAAGGGAAGGCGTGGGAGACAACATGATAAAAAGCTTTTCCGACTGTCTCGAGGCGAGGGAGCTCATAAAGGTGTCGGTTCTGGACGGCTGCGAAGAGGCACCCCGGGCCGTCGGTGAGGAACTCGCGGAAAAGCTGAGAGCCGAGCTCGTCATAGTCATAGGAAGAAAGGTGGTGCTCTTCCGCAGATCGCACAAAAAAGGCATCAAACACATCGAATACTAGATTTTCTTACTTGAGGTGAAGCCGTTGGAGAAGATTAAGATTGGGATTTTCGGCGGGACTTTCAACCCGGTGCACATCGAACACGTTAACCTCGTCAAAGCTGCCATGGAGGAGCTGGGGCTCACGTCGGTCATAATAATGCCCTCCGCGAAGACCCCGGGAAAGACCGGGAAGACGCTCGCTTCGGACGAGGACAGGCTCGAGATGTGCAGGCTCGCCTTCGACAAACCAAACATGAAGGTGTCGAGCTTCGAGATAGACGGCGGGGGAATAAGCTATTCGTACAAGACTTGCGAGTACTATGCGAAGCAGTATCCATTCGCGGAGTTTTACCTCATAGTCGGCGGCGACAGGGTGGAGGACTTCCACACCTGGAAGAATCCGGAGAGAATCTTAAGGTCCGCGAAGCTCGCCGCGTGCGCGAGGGAGGACGACGCGAAGTTCGCCCTTGCCGTGGAAAGGTTCAGGGAAAAGTTCGGCGACAGGATAGTGACCTTCCCTTACGTCGGGGAGAAGGTATCCTCGACCCGCGCGAGGGTTCTCGCGGGCGCCGGAGAGAGCGTTCTGGACCTCGTGCCGCAGAAGGTCGCGAAATACATCTCCGACAAGCTCGTGTATTTCCACAAGACCTGGGCCGACGTCAAGCACTTTCTGAAACCCGAGCGCTGGCAGCACACTCTGAGGGTCTGCTTCATGACCGCCGAGAACTGCTCGAGGATAGGCTGGCCGGAAAAGGACGCGCTGACATGCGCCATGCTCCACGACGGGGCCAAGTACCTTTCTCTCGCGAGTCCGTATTTGAGCGGATTCAAACCGCCGGAAAACGTGCCCGCGGCCGTCATGCACCAGTACACCGGGGCGTACCTCGCGTCGACTTACTTCGGCGTTAGGAGTGAGAAGATTCTCCACGCCATAGCGTACCACACGAGCGCGAGGCCGGAGATGTCTCCGGAGGAGATCCTCATATATCTTTCCGACATGCTGGAGGAGGGGAGGACGTTCCCCGGGGTGGAGGAACTTCGGGAGATATTTTACGAGGACATGCAAAAGTGCCTCTACGTCGCACTCAAGCACCAGGTTGAGTACCTCAAAAAACAGGGCGGAGAAATCTACCCGCTCACATACGAGGCGTATGAATATTACAAGGCAATCTATGAGTCATAAGGGGGAAGACACATGACCAGTTTGGAAAAGACCATGCAGATCTGCAGGTTTCTTTCGGAAAAGCAGGCGAAGAGCATCGTGTACATCAACGTCACGGAGGAGACCACGCTCTGCGACTACTTCGTAATCGCGAGCGGCAGAAGCTCAGTGCAGGTGAGGACGCTCGCCGAGCATCTCGACGAGAAGATGGAGGAGATAGGCGAAGACGCGAGAAGGAAGGAGGGCATGAGAGACGGCAGATGGTCCGTTCTCGATTTCGCCGACGTCATCGTGCACATCTTCGACGACGA
>JAJQAK010000116.1 GCA_021203845.1 Clostridia bacterium
AAAGGACGCCCGGCTTTTTTCGCCGCGCGCCCCAATCCACTTATGAGAGAGCGTGTAATCCGATTGTTATGTTTTTGCGCTTTCCAGCGTTTTCTCGCCTTCCGGGGCCTTCGTCTCGTCCGGAGGGGTGTTGTCCAGAGCCGCCACACCGGTCTCCCCGGTACGGATTCTCATGACATCCTCCACGTCGGTGACGAATATCTTGCCGGCCCCTATCTTGCCGTCGTCCAGAACCTTCCTGGCGACGGCGACGACCAGCCCGGGGTCGACCGTGGACACGACTATGTCCACCTTGACCTTGGGATTTAGGTGCATCGAGGTCTTGACGCCTCTGTACTGCCCCGTCTTGCCGCCCTGGATGCCGCAGCCCATGACAGTCGAGACGGTCATGCCCGTGACGCCTATCCCCGCCATGGCGTCCTTGAGAAGGAGGAACTTCTCCTGGTTGGTTATTATCGAAATCTGTGTGTATCTGCCGCCCGCGCCTTCCGCGGCGAGGTCTATGTCCGCGGGCACGACATCGGAAAGATCCAGCTCGTGCTCTTCGCCGTCATACGAGGGGATTGTCGGCATGAAGTCCGCGTACGCGGAGGGAAGCCCGTGCTCCGTCATGTCGAGGCCGACTATCTCGTCCTCGGGGGCACACCTCAAGCCGTTCCAGCCCTTCTCCTTCGCGACCTTCACGGCCTTTATCGGTCCGCATTTGAACTTCACCATGACGGGTACGTATTTTATGCAGTAGAATATGACTATCATCCATATCGCGGCCCACGCGAGTATGGACACGACGCCGAGGGTCTGCACGCCGAGCTGAGCCCAGCCGCCGCCGTAAAAAAGCCCGGTGTCCGTCGCGAAGAGTCCGCACGCGAGGGTTCCCCATATGCCGTTCGCGAAGTGCACGCCTACGGCTCCCACGGGGTCGTCAACGTGGAGCCTGTTGTCGAGAAGGGAGCACACTCCGATGACGAGGAGCCCGGAGACGAGGCCCACGACCACCGCTCCGACGGGGTCCATGCACGAGCACCCGGCGGTGATCCCCACAAGGCCCGCGAGAGAACCGTTGAGACACATGCCGACGTCAGGCTTTTTGTTTCTCACCCAGGTGAACACCAGCGCGGTGCACGTCGCGACCGCCGGCGCTATCGTCGTGTTTATGAATATGGTGACGAGCTCGTCGACGGATGTGGCGGCCGCTCCGTTGAAGCCGTACCAGCCGAACCAGAGGATGAACACGCCGAGCGCGGCGAGAGTCATGGAGTGGCCCTGTATGGCGTTGGTCTTCGTGACCTTGCCGTTCGCGTCTCTGTCAAACTTGCCTATCCTGGCGCCCTCGAATATGGCGCCTATCAGCGCCGCGCATCCGCCCACCATGTGGATACAGGATGAACCCGCGTAGTCTATATAATTTATCGCCGCACCTGCCGCGTTCGTCAGTCCGGTGAGAGAGCTGAAGCTAGCGAGCCAGCCTCCGCCCCAGACCCAGCCCGCTTCGACGGGGTACACTATGAGGGATATGAGCGCGGAGTACACGCAGTAGGACACGAATCTGGTCCTTTCCGCCATGGCTCCGGAGACTATCGTCGCCGCCGTCGCGCAGAACACGAGGTTGAAGATGAACTCCTTCCCGCATTCCGAGACAAAGTTATGGAAGTCCCCGAAAAGCCCCATGCTGGGCGCGCCTATGAAATAATTGAGTGTGTCCTGGCCGAATAGAAGTCCGAACCCGAGCAACATGAAGACCACGGTGCCTATGCAGAAATCCATGAGGTTCTTCATTATTATGTTGCCAGCGTTCTTCGCGCGCGTCAAACCCGTCTCCACCATTGCGAAACCGCATTGCATGAAGAACACGAGAGCCGTACCTATGAGAAACCATACGGCAAACGTGGTTACGTCGGAAGCCAGCGTCGACTCCTCAGCCGCTAAGAGAAGTGCGTTCATGAGAGTAAAATTTTCCTCCGTAATTTATGTGATTCAGTTTGTAGGTTTTAACGCGCGTTTTTTGTGGTCATCCCTTCGTCGTCTCCGGCGTCGGGGTGATAGAGCGGCCGCAACGGCCGCGGGTTTTTTTCGTTACTTTACGCTGTAGAGAAGGTCGTATGTCGAGGAATACGGCCAGAAGTCGGCGGAAACCATGGTCTCCATCTCGTCCGCGACAGTCCTTACCTTCTCCATGTCGGGGATTATCACGTGCGCCATCGTCTGAGACGCGCCTTCCGCGTCGTCCATGTCCACGGGTTTGAGGTCGGCTTCGAGCTTCCCCACGGCGTCGTAGAGCTCGTCGTTGAGCGCGGAGAGCTTCTCTATGGTCTCAATCTCGCCCCTGCAGCCTATCTTCTCGCTGACGGCCTTCTTGGACTCCACGTTCTGGCAGAGGTTCGCTATATAGTCGCTCACCGCCGGCATGATGTCCTGCTTCGCCATCTGAAGCATGGTGAGGGCCTCGATGTTTATGGTCTTCGCGTAGTTCTCGAGCTGAATCTGGGCTCTCGCTATGGCTTCGTTTTTCGTGTAGACGCCCTGGCGCACGAAGACGTCTATGTTGTCGTCCTCGAAGCATACCTTTACGGCGTCCGCGGTGTTCTTGTTGTTGAGAAGGCCTCTCTTTTCCGCCTCCTTCTCCCATTCGGCGTTGTAGCCGTCCATGTTGAATATTATTCTGTGGTGTGCCTTTATCTCCCTCTCACAGAGCTTGTCGAGGGCCTTGTCGAAGTCGGGGGCCTTTTCCAGCTCGTCCGCGAACTTCGAAAACGCGTCCGCGACTATCGTGTTGAGCACGATGTTGGGGTCGGCGACGTTGGCGCTGGAGCCCATCATTCGGAACTCGAACTTGTTCCCGGTGAAAGCAAACGGCGACGTTCTGTTCCTGTCGGTCGCGTCCTTGGGGAAGATGGGGGATTCCGGAACGCCTATGGAGCCTCTCTGTGGCTGCGCGGGGACGTAGTCCCTGCCCTGCACGATGCTTTCCACCATCTCACCGAGCTCGTCGCCGAGGTATATCGAAATTATCGCGGGAGGCGCCTCGTTGGCGCCGAGCCTGTGGTCGTTTCCCGCGGAAGCCACCGACGCCCTAAGGATTCCCTGGTAGTCGTCGACCGCCTTGAGCACCGCCGCGAGCGACAGAAGGAAGAGTCCGTTCTCCCTGGGGTTGTCCCCCGTCTTGAACATGTTGACGCCCGTGTCCGTCTTTATGCCCCAGTTGTTGTGCTTGCCGGAGCCGTTTATTCCCTCGAAGGGCTTCTCGTGTAGAAGGCACGCGAGACCGTGCTTCGCCGCGACCTTCTTCATTATCTCCATCGTCAGCATGTTGTGGTCGACCGCCACGTTGGATGTGCTGTATATCGGCGCGACCTCGTGCTGCGCGGGGGCCACCTCGTTGTGCCTGGTCTTGGAATGTATGCCGTAACTCCAGAGCGTCTCGTCGAGATCCCTCATGTAGTCTATGACGCGCTGCTTGAGAACCCCGAAGTACTGATCCTCGAGCTCCTGCCCCCTCGACGCCGGCGCCCCGAAGAGCGTCCTGCCCGTGAGGACGAGGTCCTTCCTTTTGTTGAACTCCTCCTCGGTTATGAGGAAGTACTCCTGTTCGGGCCCCACCGTCGTAGCGACCTTGTTGCACTCTATCCCGAAAAGCTTCAGAATCCTTTTGGCCTGCCTGTCCATGGCGTTCATGGACCGGAGGAGCGGAGACTTCTTGTCAAGCGTCTCCCCCGTGTAGGACACGAACACCGTCGGGATGTAGAGCGTGGCGTCCTTGACGAACGCGGGCGACGTGGGATCCCAGGCCGTGTAGCCTCTCGCCATGTACGTGGCGCGCGATCCCGCGGAAGGGAAGCTCGACGCGTCGGGCTCGCCCACGATGAGGCTCTTTCCGGTGAGACGCATTATTATGCTGTCCCCCTCGTCCTTCTCCACGAAGCTGTCGTGCTTTTCCGCCGTAAGTCCCGTCAGAGGCTGGAACCAGTGCGTGTAGTGCGTCGCTCCCTTGGATACCGCCCAGTCCTTCATGGCCGCGGCGACGGCGCCCGCGATGCCGACGTCGAGCCTTTTCCCCGACTCGATGGTGTCCCGCAGTGCCTTGTACACTTCCTTGGGAAGCATCTCCTTTTGCACGGCGTCGTTGAATACGTTTTCGCCAAACTGCTGAGAAAGATTCATGTTACAACTCCTTATTTTTCCGGGACTGCTCTCTCATGGCGCTCCCTCATATTTACGATTAGATTATAATTCCGCGCCGTTTTCAAGTCAAATAAAGTGATATGTCCCGTTTTTCGCTTATTTTTATGAGAATTATAAGCAAAATTTATGGATATGTGACCTCTGGTTTGTACTGAAGCGCTTCTCCGAAACCGTCGTCGCCGCACATAAAAATCCCGCAGACCGGTAGGCCCGCGGATTTCAAAGTCTTAAATTTTGTCGCCGGACTCGAACGCACCCGCTGTATTTCGCCTCACGCGTTGCCGGCGACGTGCCACTGCGCTTTCGGCGGCTGCATGGTCACTCCTTCGTGTCCCGTCTTATCTCGCAGGTGTGCGCTTTCGTGAACTTATTGTAGTGTATTCCAACGAGTATGACGTCCCCGTGATACCCGGGAAGGACGTTTC
>JAJQAK010000019.1 GCA_021203845.1 Clostridia bacterium
GTCACATTTACCTAATTGAAAAAGTCACATTTACCTAATTGAAAAAGTCACATTTACCTAATTGACGTTTGACATGGTTTTTTGTGAGCTGTATAATTTTAGTGTAAATAAGAAATAACGACCACAGAGGAGGTGCTATGAAAGAATATATTCCGCGGATAGCCGACAAACTTCTTGCCGATGCCGTCGAGTCCAAGGGCGCTGTTTTGGTTGAGGGGCCCAAGTGGTGCGGGAAAACTACCACCTCACTTCAACTGGCCAAAAGTTCCATACGCATGGACGACCCTGTTTTAAGCGATAGGTATATCGACCTCTTTTATCTCAATCCGTCCAATATTCTGAATGGCGACGTTCCGAGACTTATAGACGAATGGCAGATTCTTCCCAAAATCTGGGATGCGGTGAGATATGAGGTGGACGACCGTGGCAAGTTCGGGCAGTTTATTTTGACGGGCTCGTCCGTGCCCGCCGATTTGAGTCAGCTTTTGCATACCGGAACGGGACGTATAAAAAAACTCAGGATGAACACCATGACGCTCTACGAGTCCGGTGAATCTTCCGGAGTCGTTTCGCTGGGTGGACTTTTTGATGCGCCGGAAACCATTTCGGGGCAAAATAACCTTACTTCCGATGACCTCGCATACCTTATATGTCGAGGCGGATGGCCCGGAGCTTTAGGTATCACGTCCCAAGTCGCGCTTACGCAGGCCTACGATTATTTTGACGCCGTCGTAAGTTCAGATGTCTCCCGTGTCGACGGTGTGTCGAGAGATCCCGACAGAGCCCGCAACATCATGCGCGCCTATTCGAGATACATATGTTCCCAGGCAAAATATACGAAGATTTGGAGTGACGTCAGGGAAATCGAAACTTCGACGCTGGTGGAAGAAGTCGTATATTCATATATCAATGCTCTTAAAAACATATTCGTCATCGACGAAATTCCGATATGGAATCCCAACATAAGGTCAAGAGCGTCAATCAGAAGCACGCACGTCAGGAATTTCTGCGACCCGTCCGTCGCTGTCGCCGCGCTGGGAGTCACACCTGGGATTCTTAAAAACGATAACGTGACGTTTGGAATCCTTTTTGAGTCCATGTGTATGCGCGACCTTAAGGTATACGCACAGTATCTCGGTGGGACCTTATACCATTACAGAGACTCCAACGACCTCGAGTGCGACGCGGTCATAGTCCTTCCGGACGGAAGATGGGGAGCGATTGAAGTCAAACTCGGAATAAATCATATCGACGAGGGTGCGGACAACCTCAAAAAGTTCGTGAAGACCGTCAACACGGAAGCAATGAAGGACCCGTCGTTTCTTATGGTAATGTCGGGCACCGACAGGTTTGCCTACAGACGTCCGGACGGGGTGTACGTCGTGCCGGCGGGGTGTCTCAGGTATTAGTTTTTTTGTGACGAAGTCCATTGTCCGCGGGAGTCTCTCGCGGGCTTTTCTGTGCGCCGGAAGGTGTGCAGGGCGTGAGACTTAATCCGCAGTTTGAGTTTTTTCGCGGGGCGGCGTATAATTATTTTTACCCGCGGGGCCCGTGCCGTCGCGGACATAATCAGGTGGCGGTGAAAAATCCGCCGCAAGACACGCGGAGAAGACAAAGGAATGTGCGTTATAAAGGCCGTCGGCGTGAACAAGGACTACAACGGGGAACCGTGCCTCAAAGGCGTCAATCTCGAAATAGAACGGGGGGACTTCGTCGCCCTGCAGGGGGAGAGCGGGAGCGGGAAGACATCGCTTCTCGAAATTCTCGCGGGTGTGAGAAAGCCATCCTCGGGAATGGTTGAAATATGCGGCGAAAACATATTGACCCTCAAGGGCGACGCTCTCGCGAAGCTTCGTCGTACAAGACTCGGAGTCGTGTACCAGTATTACTCCCTCGTCACGACGCTCACGGCGGGAGACAACATACGCATGCCCCTTTCCCTTGAGCGCCTCCCGTCGAAAGAGACGGAGGAAAGACTTGAGAGAGTCGCGAAGGCCCTCCGAATAGAAAGCGTCCTCGACAAATACCCCGGGGACCTTTCCGGCGGACAGCAGCAGCGCGCGGCTATAGCGAGAGCCACGGTGTACGGGCCGGAGGTGCTTCTTCTCGACGAGCCCACGGGCGCACTCGACAGCGAAAACTCGGAGACCGTGCTCGGGTACCTCAAAGCCCTCAACGAGGAGAAAAACACCACCATTCTTATGATAACGCACAGCGACAGGGCCGCGGCGGCGGCAAAAAGAGTCGTGCGGATAAAGGACGGTGTCTTGGGATGAAGGGTGCGTACCTGTGGAAACACACGATAAGGTCGGTGAGAAGGTCGCCGTGGCAGACGGTCATAATAATCGTCACGGTGTTTCTTTCGGCGCTTCTTTTCGCGCTGTCCGCGGACTTGAGCTTTTTCGCGGAAGAGGAGTACGACCTCACGGCGATGGCGGCCTACGGAAGTGCCGACATATACATATCCCACGAAGGCTCGGGGGTGTCGTACCTTTTTTCGGAAGATGTCTCGACGCTTTGCGAAGAGGGCGACGCGTACACGGGTTATCTCTCCGTCCCCGCGAGGGGCTCGGGCTGGTCCGCCCTCGGCGCGGCCGCGGACTTTGAAACTTTGGAAGGGGTGTTTTCTTTTTCTTTCGACACGGGGACTGAAATTTCCGAGGTTCCGGAAAACGCCGTCTTTTTGGCGGAAGGTTTCGCAAAGGAGTTGGGGATAACTTCCGGCGACGTATTCACGGCGGAAACGGAAGGAGTAAAGCTTTCTTTCATCGTGGCTGGTGTCTCCCCCTCGTATTTTTTCTCGGGTTACGATTTTTTCTTTTCCTCCGCGTACGCGGTGAAATATCTGTCTTCCGTCTTCCCGGAGTTTACGCTTTCCCGCGGCGTGCCGTACGAAAAGGCCTTTATAAGGCTTAAGGAAAACTCGGACGCGGAGTCGGCGCTGGAGGAGATTCAAAAGGCCCTCAAAGTGACCGACTTCAGGGCGGTGTCCGTCTCGACGGAGCTTTCCGACGACTTCACGGCGGCGACGATAGATGTCGTGGTGGCAGTCACGATGATTTTGGCCGTCATAGTCGCGGCGACCGTCATGTATTTCTCGCTGGGGATTCTCTCCTCCGGAAGGGAAAGGGAGACGGAAACCTTCCTCTCCGCGGGGATGCCACCGAGGCGCCTCGCGCTGTCTTTATGCCTTGAGACCGCGGCGTATCTTGTGATAGGTACGGCACCGGCGATTTTGGCGTCATATTTCCTCGTCCCGGCGATTTTAAAGCCCCGCACGGTGTACGTCACCCCGCACATGACGGGAAGGGGCGTCCTTTTCGCCGTAATCTTCGAGCTGGTGTCGGGGGCGGTGTCCCTTATGGTGCACTTCGCGCGCTCCCGCGTGAAGACGGGGGAGGCCAAAAAGGGATCGCTTGTCGCGCTCATAACAGGTCTCGCGGCCGTGGCCGCGCTGGGGCTCGCCATGGTCTTCACCCCGGTGAGGCTCAGGTACATACTCGCCCTTTTGATGATTTTCGCGGTGATTGCGGTCATATTCGCCCTGGCGGGGCCCGTCTGCAGGGCTTTGGGGAAAGCCTCTCCCGCCATAAGAGGTCGCACACCGAAGGTCCCGTGCCTCGTCACGGCGCTCTCGGGCTGCGGGAAGGTTATGTCCCTTCGCAGCATAATGCGCGTCTCCGCCGTCATAGTGTCGGTGATTGCCGTCCTTTTCGCGATGTATTCGTTTGAGGCGGAGAGGGTCGAGACGGAGTTTTTGTGCGCGGACGCGGACTACTTCCTCGTAAACGCGGGAAGCGACGCGGTGGACGCGGCAAACTCGCTTGACGGCGCCGAGGCCTGCGCTTTTTACATGACTTACGCTGTCGCCCCTGACGGCAGAAGACTGTGGCTCGTCTCGGCGGAGGACAGTTCGTTTCTCGCGACCGACGTGGGGGAGGTTTCGGAAGGCGACGTGTTCCTTCCCAAGACCGTCGCGGACCTTCTGGAACTGTCACCTGGGGGCGAAGTCACCCTCACCCTGGATGGGGAGGATATTACTTTTATGCTGGCGGGATATTCCGGAGAGTCGGTGTCGTACGGGTATTTTTCCGCGTACGGCGCGGGAAAGGAGTATGACATGGCACTCGTAAGGTGCGACAGCCCCGGGGAGGAGTTCAAAAAGATTTTGTCCGACGCAGTGTCTCCCTTCGGCGCGGTGGCGGAGACGTACGAGAGGATTTTCGCGTCGGCGATGAGCGAGGCGGAAAACTTCAGCGAGATTCTGGCGGTCTACACCTGGTTGATAGGGATTATCGCCGTCACTGGCACGGTGGACGTCGCGGTGGTGACGTATCTCAAACGCCGCGGGGAGTTTAAGACCATGCGTCTTTGCGGCATGTCGAAAAGAGACATCGCGAAGGTGGTGGCGGAGGAGCTCGCGATTATCGTCGTCATCGCGGGGGCGGCGTCCGCCCTCTGCGGATGGGGGTTCACAAGGCTTTTGGACGTCGCACTGAGGTCGTTCGGATTCGCGCTGCACTGAATTTTAACGTCGAGTCCCTCTGAATCCATAATTGATATTGTTTTTTTGTTGCATGATATGGT
>JAJQAK010000093.1 GCA_021203845.1 Clostridia bacterium
GAAGGCGCGTCCTTTAACGCGGAAGGCGGTGACGTCGCGGGCTCCGTGACGTTTGACGGCTGCGAAGACGCGTCCGTGGACATGGACGGCGGGACTGTCACGTCGACAGGATCTGTGGAGTTCACGGGATCGACCGGGGCGTCCTTCAATGCGGAAGGCGGAGACATAAACGGCTCGGTATCCTTCACGGAATGCGGCGACGCGTCCGTTTCCATGGGAAGCGAAGACGCGGAGGGCGGAAACATAAACGGGAGCGTCACGTTTGGAGACTCTGAGAACGCATCCCTCGACATGGACGGCGGAAACGTCGCGGAAGGCGGGAGCGTTTCGTTCGACGGCTGCGAGAATGCAAAATTCGATCTCGACGACGGGGAGATGAACGGCACCGTGACGTTCACCGGATCCGACAGTGCCGAGTTCGATCTCGGCGGCGGCACAGTAGGCGAGAGCGGGGAGGTTAATTTTAACCAAAGCGAAGACGCCGTGATGGATCTCGGAGACGGCACGTTCTCCGGCACGATGAACGCGGCGGAAGGCTCTTTTGTCGAAATCACAGGGAGCGGCGACGCGACGGAAGGCACTTTCTTTACGGACGACGCGAGCAGTCTGGAGCTTCACGGCGGCACGTACGACAAAGACACGTTCGACGAGTACTTTGACGAAGAGGAGAACGAAGACTACAGGGCGGTCGAAAACGCCGACGGCTCGTGCACGGTCATGACGAAGGATGAGTTCATAGAGAACGCGTCGGTCACCGTCACGTATCAGGACGACAAGGGCAATACATTCGTCGAACACTTCTCGACGGTCGAAGACGCGCTTGACTTCATTACGAAGATTGACAACGCGCCCGGCATCGTCGTCACACTGGAAGACAATTATTCGGGGAGCATTGAGTTCAGCACGGCCGGCAACGTCACGTTCGATCTTTCCGGCCACGATGTGGAGGGCGACATCAGCATTACGGGCGGCGGAACCCTCACGATAATCGACCAGGAAGGCGGGGCCCGCGTCGGCGGTGAGGTCGAAGCGGACGGAGATTCCGACATCGTCGTGGAAGGCGGCACGTATTCTTCCGAGAGCGTATTCACTTATGTCGACGACGAATACGTCGTGGTCGTGGGTCACGACGACGACGGCAAAGCCGCGTACACCGTAATGACGGAAGGCGAAGCAATCGGAAACTCCTACGTATACGTCGAAACTTGCGACGAAGAAACAGGTACAACGACGAAACAGTACTACGAGACTCTCGAGGACGCGATGGAAAGCGCGGACGGAGAGACGATAGTTCTTACTGGAGACCTCGACGTTTCCGACCGCACCATAGAGATAACGTCGGAGACCGTCATAGACACGGACGGACACAGCCTCGCGGGAGACTTCGTCGTGGTTGTCGCGGACGACTGTGGCGCGGACGGCTCGCTGACCGTCAAGGACTCATCCGAGGACGGCAGCGGGAGTTTCACCGGGAAAGTCACCGTGGAAGACAGAAGCACCGGGGCTTCGGGAGAGGGAGAAAGTGAAGACGGTTATTCCGACGCGTTCACCCTGGAGGACGGACTCACGCCGGACGGGATAGATATTGACCTTTCCAATCTTAACGGGGACGGCTCGTACCACTTCGAGACGGTCACGGACGACGACGGCAACACGTCCTACGGGATAGTTTCCGGCGGGTCCCACAGCTTCGCGATTCCCGTCTGGAGCGTCTCGGAAGACGGCACGATAACCCTCGAGCTTATGTGCGAGTGCGGAGAGTATCTCACGGACGAGAACGGCGATGGCGTCGTGTTCGTCCTGACGGACGCCGCGGTCGAGGAGACGGAGGAAGGTCTCCTTCACGTCACGGGCACGATCGAAGTTAAATACACGTACGTAAACGAAAACGGCAGCGTTGTCGATGTCACAGAAAGTTATGATTGCGATATGTATCTGGAAGGCGTCGCCGCGACGGTCGTCACGGACGACGGGACGATTTACTTCTTCTTTGACGGCGACGAGCAGAACGGCGTGCAGAGCGCGGTGGATTTTGCAAAGACGCACGGCGGATACGTCACCCTCTACGAGGACGCGTCAGACATTCACATCAACGTCGAAACGCAGACCGCCGAGACAACGACGGAATACTATGAGCCTTTGTACGACGAGAACGGAGAAGTTCTCCGCGACGAAGACGGGAACATAATTTACAGCGACACGCCCACCGTGGAGACGACCGAGGAGACCGTCTACACCGACGTAGTCATAGACCTCAACGGACACAATCTCGAAATAGGCATACAGGCCGACAAGGGGAACTCAGTGACCCTCACCGACACGGCGGAAGAGAGAGGGAACGCGGACGTCGGACTCAGCGTCGACGGCGTGGTGATATTCGACGACGTCAATATAACCATGTGCGAGAACGTCGTGGAGGACGACACCGACGTGAACGGGGAGATTTGGATAAGGGGCGACACCACGATAGATCTCAACGGGATGACGATATTCAACGTCGACGAGATAGAGGGCAATCTCACGCTCACGGGCGGCGACGGCTCAGTACTCAAACTGGGCGACGACATAGACCTCACGGACGGTTCGATAACCATAGACGGCGCGGCCGGGATAGACCTCGGCGGAAATGACCTTACGACGGACATACTCGTAACGGAAGGTTCGTCTTTCGATCTCAATCTCAACGGCGCGACGTTCTCGGGAAACATTGAGCTGGAGGACGACGCCTCGCTCACCATAAGGGATTCGAGCGTGTCCAGGACAGGCGACATGGAAGGTACCGTCACGGCGGAAGGAAGTGCGGACGTCGAAATTCACAACGGCGTGTACGACCCCCGCGACGAAGACTCCGGCCTCATTCTCGACCTCGGAGACGACACGGTGATTCAGTCCGCGACCGACGCGTCCGGCGAAACCTATTATGAGACGGTCTCCTCGGCAGAGCACAATTCACGTGGCCACGGATACGACATCTTCACCGGCTGGACGTTCAACGCGGAAAGTTCCACGATAACTTTGTACTACGAGTGCCTCTGCGGTGAAACGTCTGTCAGAAACATAGTCATATCGGAAGACGATTACACGACCGAGGTCACGGAAGACGGGACCGTGACGGTGTCCTGCTCCGTTTCGGGAATTGTTGTGGCGCCGAACGGCTCGAGTTACGAATATTCGGTAGCGGGCACATTTGAACTTGATTACGCAATCTCGGAAGGCGAGAGCGCGAACGGATACGTGTACGCCGTGCGTGAGGTCGCCGACTGCTACGGCACCGGGCTCGACACGTACACATACGGCGACGGCAGAGGGATTGTCGTTAAAGTCGTGACTCCCGTGACGCACAGGGGCCTTACGGATATCGTGGGCGAAGACGGCAACACATATCATTTGTGTGAGATATGCGAATCATTTGTCACGGACGCCAACAGCGATGCCGGGTACGCGGAACTGGGCGATCTCGTCGAGGACGTCGGTCTCCAGAACACGTACAACGATGAGAAACAGGCCGCGCTGGACGAGCTCGAATCGTGGAAGGACGAAATCATAAACGGAATCGACCCCGAGACGCCGGGATACGACAATGTAATCGCGAAGATAGAGGAAATATTCGAGGAACTCAAAGAGGAGATTTCCGGAATGGACTACGAGGCCCAGACCGAAGCTCCGGAAGGCGCGGAAGACGGCTGGAGGTCGGAATACGCAGGCGCTCTCACCGAAGCTCTCGAAGATGCTCTTTCCGACGCGATGCTCGAAGTCGAAAAGACCGCGAACCAGGAAGTTTCCAGGAACATTCTGGAAGATGTGTACAACGATCTTTACGACAGCGGCAAGTACAGCGACGAGGCCCTGGACGAGCTCAAGGGCGAGTTCGACGCCGCGATGGCGGATCTCGAGGAAATCACAGTGACGAGCGAGGACGACCTCGCGGCTCTGTACGACGAATACCTGCAAAGAGTCCTCGCCGCCCTTTACGCGATAAAGATCGACGTGGCACTAACCACAGACGATTCGGCATACGGAGGATCCGTGACCAGCACCGAAGGCCTTGACAGTGGCGTGGAACTCGTCATAACCGACATGGGGACGGCCGGATACACGTTCACGACGGACGCGGAACTCATCTACAAGGGTTCAAGAGGCTACACCGAGGACGAGGTTGCCGACCTCGTCGAAGGCAAAGGCATCGTCGCCGTGTTCGACATCTCGCTCGTGAACAGCGCGGACGGGACGGAGGTCTACGTGTTCAGCGGATACTACGTAGTCAGAATCAACGACCTTCCGGAAAGCATCCTCGCGTACGATGGACTGCAGATAGTGTTCGTGGGCGACGACGGCAGAGTGGAGATTTACGACACTGACGTACACGCCGACGAGGGATACCTCGAGTTCACGACGACGCACTTCTCCGAGTACATGATACTCGGCATAGGCGCTCCGCTTTCCGCGGTTGAGAAGGAGACCGACCTCACGGCCGCGATAATCGCGCTCGCGGTGGTTGCCGGTGTTCTTCTGA
>JAJQAK010000166.1 GCA_021203845.1 Clostridia bacterium
GGAAAATTTTAAAATGACCATTTTGTTCTAAAATCACAAATTAACAGAAATTAATGTTATTTTATGCGGCTATGGCGGAATTGGCAGACGCGTATGACTCAGGATCATATGGAAGAAATTCCATGCAGGTTCGACTCCTGTTAGCCGCACCACAAATTCGGGGGAATTCGAGATTTTCCTCGAATTTATTTTTGTGAATTTGACTATGTTTGGAACCTGTTTTAGGCACCAAATTCTGTCAATTTTCAATTTTTTTGTTGTTCACTATCAAAAACGTTGTCTAATGGGGTACGACTTTTGTGAATATGTCACATTTTGTCATATACTCACATTTTTACGGACTTCAAGCCGATTTTTTGTTAGACAATCACAGCTCGTAGTCGAATTTTTCCATCTCTTTCAGGATGAACTCTTCCGAAAAGTCCGTATAGCCTCTGTCAACCTTGGATGCGAAACAGTCCCTGTCTGACTCGTGTCCGTCCATGAGCATCACCACCTCGGTATTTATTCCGCACTCTTTCGCACGCGTTATGAACGTGTATCTGAGCTCGTGTAAATGCCTGGTAGGGAAAAGCTCTTTCAGAACATCCCTCATGGTCCACATACTGACGTCAATGGAATTGTCGATGTCTATGTAGGGCAACATCTTTTTCATCATCGGGGAGATGGGAATCTTCCTCGTGACGTCCGCGTAACCCTTCCTCGTCTTTTCCGAAATGCAGTATATGAACTTTTCGTCGTGAGTCAACGACTTAAGCTCTCCGGCTCTCATTCCCGTGTAGAGCAATATAATTACTCCGGAACAGCCCTTCGTCTTCGGGTGCTGTTTGCAGTACTCCACGAGCGTCTTCTCTTCGTCCTTTTTAAGGGCGGTACTCTTCTTCTTCTCATAATGAGGAAGAACGATTTTGGTCATGGGATCTTTTATTTCAAGGTCCTCAACGGCCAGTTTGAAGATTGCCCCGAGCAACTGTTTGCAAATGCCCGCCGTGCGACATCTACCTTCTTCGACGAGACCGTTCAGAAAATCCTGTATCGTTTCCCTGTTCAGCATGTCAATGGGGGTGTCTCCCAAAGCGGGATAGATGTTTGCCTCAAGGTTTAACACGTACGTTTTGTACGTCGATTCCTTGACCACGGGTTGCTTGTACTTGAGCCACGTCGCGCTGAACTCTTTTAAGGTGGGGAACATCTTTTTCTTCCCACGCCTCGTCCCGGTGTTCAACGCATCGATGAACTTCTTCTTTACTTCCGTAAGGCTTTTGGAAGCTACCTCGATATCGTACCCGTCGCGATGAAATCGAATTTGATACATCCCGCGGATGATACGGTAGTTCACAACTCTGTTGTTTACTACAAAAATGTGTTTAATGTCATCTGGCATTTGTGCTAACTCCTTACTCGTGAGTATTATTACACCTTTACCAGAATCCTTTTTTTCCGGACTTTCCATGGAAAGTTTCTTCATATGCTTGAGGGTCATGACGTCAGCCGCAGCTTTGTAGACCAAAATCTGACATTGCTCTCTCATATCGTCGTCCGGCAAATACTGAATACATTTCTGTAAATATGTGATTTCCTGGTCGGTCATTACCCTCCTTTTGTGAGATTGGTTCAACTACTTGAACCTTCTCACTATTCTATAATAAATTCCTTCTGAACGCAACACGCTGGCTTGAAAAATCAACGTGATTTTTACGTATTTTTTGATTGTCAAACCTTAAGCACGAACGCCCGGTTTATTGCCGAAAATTTGCCGTCATAGGCTCTCCGGTCTCCGCGATTATTGTCCTCGTCTCGAGTCCGATTTTTTACTTGCTCAGGTATTTGTAGTCGTCATCGTCATGTTTGGGAGCGGGTGCGGGCGTCGGCGAGGCCCACGGCGAGCGAGAACTCGGAGCAGGTCTTTGGGGTACATTCCTCGTAGAAACTTGTGAGGCCGGTTTTTTTAGAACCTGCACGTTAAATCGTTCTTTGAAATCTGCTTCCATTTCCTTTCTAAGGTTTTCATCCGCGGAGTCAAACATTTCCCTGTTCCTTTTATAAAATTCCTCAAACGCGGTATCCGCAGTAACAAACGGTCTTTGAAGACTTTTTCCTTGAACCGGGTTGCTTTTCTTTTCCGCAGCAACAGGACGAACGTCTCCCTCTTTGCCCGATTGAGCGATTCTAGACTTATCGGCATCGGCGAATGAATTTTTATCTTTGTCGGATTCGCCGACATTGGTCCCTTCGCCGTCTGTCGTTACATTGAATTTTTTCGTTTCGTCGGCCTGTCGGGTGTCAGCGTCAGCTGCTTTGACAGAAACAGTTTCCTCCAATCTTGCAGGGGTGTCTTCGTCGCGGACGTGAATTTCTTCGCCGTCCGGATTTTTGGGAACGTATTCGTCTCCGTAAAGCTTTATGACCTTCTCCGGGTCGAACGTTTTACCGTCGTCGCCCGACTCCAAAAAAATATCGTCTTCGTCGGAATCGTCGCTCGCCATTTCATAGATAGCTTTTAAGATGTTGTCCTTTCTGTATATGTCTCCGAGTGTGTCGCCTCTGACCGCGCGTTTGGCTCCGGGGTAAAGATAGCTGTACTCGGTTTTGGACCTCGTGATCACTATGTCGTGCTCTTTCATGTACTCGAGGAAATCTTCCTCGGAGGAGGACACGCGGACCGCCTCGGTTATAGCCTCTTTCAAAAGATCCTTGGTTGAAGGGTTGGCCACCTTTTTCGCGTATATCTCACCCTGTTTCACCCTTGTGTCGCTCTTTTTTCTGAAGTCCACGGGGGAGAGCCCGTATTCGAGCCCTATCTCGTTTGCCTTGTCCTTCATGTAACCGAAATCGTAGCGGGTGAAATGAAGTTTTTTCCCTGTCGCGGGATTCACCGCGCCGACGATGATGTGAGCGTGAGGGTTTCCGGAGTCGAAGTGGGTCGCTATGACCACCTGCATCTCCGGGTCGAAGACGGCGTTCACCATTTCTTCCGCGTAGCGCTGCATGTCCTCCAAAGAGATATTATCCTCACGGCTCGGCGACAGCTTGCAGTGATAGTACTTCCTCTCGTCGAAGCTGTATCCCTTCCCGAAGTCGTTCATCGTGTCCATGAGCTGTTTCGCGTAATCGCCCTTTACCCGCAGGTTTCTCACGCTGATGTGCGCGGCCTTCCCCGGCCTTGTTATGTACTCCATAGCTCCGCCCGGAGTCGCCTTACTGTTCCTCACTATGAATATCGGCATCGCTTATGCTCCCTCTCAGAATTTTGTGAATGTACTCTATGAGCTCGTCTATGCGGTCGGAGACTTTTTTAAGGTCCTCCGCCGTGGCCATCCCCATATAGACGTTGGTGAGCGTCTGGTCATAGTTGTTCCCGAGTTTCGTGAGCTGGTGAATGATGTCGTTCCAGCCGTTGAAGACGATGATTTTTTTGTCGAGTATCGCCCTCGTGACGAACTCCCTTTTGGAAAGCCCGCTCTTTTCCACCAGCGTCTTGAATTTCGCATACTCCGAGTCGGAGAGCATCACGTGCAGATGCCAGGGCCTCGGTGTTTTCTTTACCGCCATGTTGTTACCTCCTATTTTTTTGGTCCAGGACGAAGGTTATGTACTCCTTCGAGTAAAGCCTGCCGAGCTTTATTCCGCGGCACGGAGTCTCGCGGCTCGGGTGAAAGTAAACGAAGTCGTCAAACGACAAAGACGGCTCCACTCTAATGCCGTCCTGTTTTAGTACGGCGTAAAACTCGTCCAGAGTCGTGGCATTGTTCACAGCCTTGGAAATCTTTCTTCTCAGGTCCGCCACCCAGCTAAATCCCGCGCTCTGCTTTGTTTCCTCTGCTTCGTAGGTCTTTTGCACCTCGGCGAATGTCCCCATCTTTTTCTCCTCCGGCTCGAGTCCGTAATCCTTGGCGATGGCCTCGGCGGTATTCTTGAGTTCGTGATAATCGCCGTGGGAAACGTGGACGAGTTCGTGGGTTTTAGGATCCGCCGCACACACAATTATGTGACAGTGGATGGAGTTGTCCGCTTCGGCCTCATTCCTGTACATGTACAGGTCGGGAGTTTCGTGCGGCTGCGTCGCGACGATGAATTGTGCGTACGGGAAAATCGTCCTGGCGAATCTGAGAGCCAGCTCGTGCATCTGGGCTGCGGTCTGTCCGTCGTACTTTTCGTTGGAGATCATGACGTGAATGTACTCGACTCCCTCCGGATTTTTCTCGACGCCATTCGCATAAAAATCGCTCATAGTTTTTTTGAACTGCGTCTTGTAATCCTCTCCCGCGGAAAGATTTTGCGTGTCGATGTAAATCGACATCCCCGGTTTGGTGACATGACTTATCATCGACGTCGGTGACTTGGTGCACCTGTAGAAACTGAATTTCAACATGTTTTCCTCCTTTACCCTATATTTGTATATACAAATAGGGCGTTAATTTTTCATGTCTTTAAAGGGGTTGTAGGGGAAATTCGTTCCCCTGCCAAGGTCTGCATTTTTGTACAAAAATGCGGACCTTGTTATGAATTTC